>PMBC01000045.1:0-6898 GCA_003152835.1 Bacteroidales bacterium
TATATTAATTGACAGACAAAAAAGAATAATTATTTTTTTCATCTTTGAACGTATGAATTAATGAATCATTGATCTCATTTTTTTGTCAGGTTAATCAAAGATATAAACGATAAAAAAAGAGAAATAAATGTAATGTTTTTCCGGTTGAGATAATTAACAGAGGATTTAGTTAATATAAATATTCATTAGTGGGTAAATTTAAATTCTAGAAGAAAAACATAGAATAAGTAAGTTAAATAGGTCGCTTGTCTCACTTAATCATCGAAGATACCTTATTTTGGGGGAGGCCCGGGTGACCCGGGATCGGGTGAGAGAGTAGCAGAAATTGAATGACTACAGACACAGCACCACTAATATGGACTGGTAAAACATATTGTCCTGGAAATTAAAATTGTTTTGAATACATATTTCCCGTAATTTTATTTTCTTAATCTATAACTTAATAAATAGTATTATGAAAAAAGCTCTATTTATCAGCATGTTGATTACAGTTGGAATAATAGTTTGTAGTTGTGGTCAAAAGAATCCTAAGGTTACATCAAACACTAACAATAATGCAACATCAACCACAAACAACAATACTGTATCAAACACCGGCAATAATAGTCCGGCAGATGGAACTTCTAATGCTTCCGGTACAATTACATTCAAAGCAGGCGGGATTAATTATTCATGTTCCATTTCAAAAGTTAGTGCAGCTTCAACCAGCTTAACAATTCAAACATCAACGGCAGATGTCAAAACAAATGGATATCTAATAGTAACGTGTTATACCGCAACATCGGCTATAAACACAGGTGCGTATACATCATCTTCTTCTGAAGCTATTTCTACAGTATCTTTTATGGATAAAGACGTAACTCCTTATACGGCTACATCAATGACGTCTGGCTCGAGCTGTACAGTAAATATTACTGCACTGACATCAACATCTATAAAAGGTACATTTACTGCTACTGTTTTAAAACCTATTGATAATTCAGCTCTCATTATTACAGATGGTGTTATTGATTGTACGATTACATCAAAATAAGAAGAGTAACCTTACTAAGCTTAAAGTGGACATGCCTGCTGTTTATCATGGTATGTCATTAGGCGAGCAGTTCTGGACGCAATAATCAGTTTGTTCTTACTTGTATATATAATTCCTATAATTAATATTATGTCAAATAGAATTATTTGATATTGATCAGAATACTTAAATTACCTGTCAGTTCACTACCCTTCCGGAGATAGCAAAAAAAGGGATACCAGCTGGCATCCCTCCTTTTTTATAGTTGTTTTGAATTACTTCTGATCAATAACGTCAAGCTTGGCTTTGATGGCATTATATTTATCAGTCATTTTAAGCCTGTAATAGAGTTCCTTGAGGCTTCTCATTGCAAAAACATCATCAGGTTTGAGCTCAAGTGCTTTCTCCATGAAAGGTAAAGCTTTTGCATAAACTGCGTTGGCTTCATCTATGGCAGCGGTATATTTGGTAACATCCATGATATCGTTTGCCTTGACGAACATTGCTGCAGCTTTATTAATATAAGCCACTCCCATTGCATACTGGAGATCATAAACATCGCCCTTTAGTTCAACAGCTTTTGACAATTCAGAAATAGCTTCATCAAATCTGTTCTGGTTAAGGAACATTATGCCGGATGCAAAATAAAGGCTGTAATTATCAGGATCTGTTTCCTTGGCAACTTTAATATATTTGAATGCTTCATCATACTTGTTGCTCTTAATATAAAGGTCAATTAACTGAAGAGTAACTGTTTTATCACCAGGGAATTTACTCGGAAGGTCAAGCAGAAAAGATTCAGCTTTTGTGGTATCGCCAAGATTCATGTAGCACTGGTACATCTGGTAATACGGTGTTATACCAAGGTACTTCAGATCTGCACATTTCTGGAAATAAGTAACGGCTTCGTTGTATTTTGAAGCATTTACGGCTGCGAGGCCTGCATTGTAATACATTCCGGTATCAAGCGCACCTACAAAAATCGGATCTTCTGCAATCTTTATCTGAGTACTGAACGACTTCAGCGCACCTTCATAATCCTTTGCCTCAAACCTCTTGCTTCCCTGACTATAAAGGCTGTTTGCAAGCGTATTCAGGACCGAGGTTGTAATGATTTTTTTCTTGATACCTCCTTTTGGATCAAGTTCCATGGCCTTCTCATATGCTGCATATGCCTCTTCAAGAGGATCGGCATAATAGGAATTGTACTTGGGATTATCGGCAGTAAAAATTGCCTGACACAATTTCCCTTTTGCAAAATAGGTGTTAAACCAGTCTTTTGATTTTTCATCAGTAAAAGCCTGGTCCAGAGACTCTTTGGCTTTGTCAAGCATGTTCTGGTCAATGTAACTTAAAGCCGCAGTTACCTTACCCTTTTGCGAAAATGCTCCAAAGGAAATACATACAGCTGCTATGAGCAGAAAAACTTTTTTCATGATTATAATTTTAGTTTGTTTGTTGCCTTTAAAATTTTCCAAATTTATAATATTAGTTTTTAATCTTCAAATTCTTTGCCATTTTCATCTGGTGAAGAATTATTTTCTTCTTCAGAAGGAATTTCAGCGACAATAATTTCTTCATCATCCTCATTTACAAGCACGCACGCCACTGATGCTATAATATCATTTTCCTTCAGGTTAATCAGTCTTACTCCCTGTGTTGCCCTTCCCATCACACGCAAAGCCTTAACGGGGCTTCTGAGAATATTGCCGAATTGCGTAATTATCATAAGATCATGATTATCTGTCACGTCCTTCAACGCTATCAGTGGACCGGTTTTTTCAGTTATGTTTATGGTCTTGACTCCTTTCCCGCCCCTGTTGGTTATCCTGTATCCATCAATATCTGACCTTTTGCCGTAACCTTTCTGAGACACTACCAGGATATCTTTTTCCTTGTTTTCAACAGTGATCATGCCGACGACAATATCAGTATTTTCATTTGCCAGCCTGATTCCTCTTACTCCAGAAGCTGTGCGTCCCATAGGCCTGACTTTAGATTCCGGGAAACGGATTGCACGGCCCGATTTAACTGCAAGCATTATATGGTGGTTCCCGTTAGTCATCCTTGCTTCAAGGAGTTCATCGCCTTCCCGCACTGTAATGGCATTTACGCCATTGGCGCGTGGCCTCGAATATGCTTCAAGCGATGTCTTTTTGATAATTCCCCTGGTGGTGCAAAGGACAATATAATTATTATTTATATAATCAGGATCATTCAAATCCTTTACATTGATAAAGGCCATGACCTTATCATCTGGTTCGATATTTATAAGATTCTGCATGGCCCTTCCTTTCGATGTTCTGGAACCCTCAGGAATGTTGTACACCTTCAGCCAGTAACATTTTCCCTTGCTTGTGAAGAAGAGCATTGTGTTATGCATTGTTGCAATGTAAAGATGTTCAATGAAATCCTCATCTCTTGTTGCCCCGCCTTTTGCACCGGTTCCTCCCCTGTTCTGCCTCCTGAATTCAGTCAGCGGGGTTCTCTTGATATAACCCATGTGCGAGATGGTTATTACCATTTCATCATCAGCGTAAAAGTCTTCCGGATTGAATTCTTCAGCGTTCGGGATAATCAAAGTGCGTCTCTCGTCACCATATTTTTCTTTAATTTCAAGAAGCTCATCCTTGATTATTTTCATCTGAAGGGCTAAATCTGCAAGCACGCTCTTAAGGTATTCGATTAGATCCATTACTTCTTTATACTCGGAGCGTAGTTTATCCTGCTCAAGACCGGTAAGCTGCCGAAGTCTCATATCAACGATTGCCCTGGACTGAATTTCTGACAGATTGAATCTTTCCATGAGCCTTTCCCTTGCAGCATCAGTGTTTGGTGATGATTTGATAATTGCTATTACCTCATCAATATTATCGCTTGCAATGATCAGTCCCTGAAGTATATGTGCCCTCTTCTCAGCCTGGTCAAGATCAAACTTTGTCCTCCTGAGTATAACATCATGGCGGTGTTTTACAAAATAATGTATCAGATCCTTTGTACTGAGGGTTTTGGGTCTTCCTTTTACCAGAGCTATATTATTGACATTGAATGTAGTCTGCAGCGAAGAAAATTTGTAAAGATGATTAAGAACTACATTGGCAGTAGCATCTTTCTTAAGGATGATGACAATCCGCATCCCGTTCCTGTCAGATTCGTCATTAATATATGATATTCCTTCAAGCCTCTTTTCATTGATCAGGTCAGCTATTTTCCTTATCATTTCGGCTTTGTTGACCATGTACGGGATCTCTGTGACAATTATGCACTCACGCCCGGAATGGGTCAATTCAATTTCGGTCTTTGCCCTTACGACTATCCTGCCTCTTCCTGTTTCACAGGCATCGCGGATACCCTGTTGTCCGTAAATAATACCACCCGTCGGAAAATCAGGACCTTTGATATACTGAAGAATCTCATCAGTGGTGATATCATTATTATCTATGTAGCCGATGGTGGCATCTATTATCTCGGAGAGGTTATGAGGTGCCATGTTAGTAGCCATACCAACGGCAATTCCAGACGCTCCGTTCACAAGAAGATTTGGAATTCTTGTCGGGAGTACAACCGGTTCAGTAAGCGAGTCATCAAAATTTGGCTGGAAGTCGACAGTTCCCTTATCTATGTCTGCCAGTATATCTTCCGCAATTTTCCTGAGTTTGGCTTCTGTATACCTCATTGCTGCAGGGCTGTCTCCGTCAACCGACCCGAAGTTTCCCTGCCCGTCGACCAGCGGGTAGCGCATCGACCACTCCTGGGCCATTCTAACCATTGCGTCGTAGACAGAAGTATCACCATGGGGATGGTACTTTCCAAGCACCTCTCCCACTATCCTTGCTGATTTCTTATAACCCTTGTTTGACATCACTCCCAGCTCCGACATACCAAAAAGTACGCGACGATGAACTGGTTTCAGACCATCTCTCACATCAGGTAATGCCCTCGATACTATGACCGACATCGAATAATCGATATAGGCCGACTTCATTTCCTCCTCGATATTTACCTGTACTATCCTCTCTCTCTCTGACATAACAGATTAATAATTAATTAATTACAAAATAAAATCCCCATCCGGGATTTGAACTACAAAAATAGTGATAATTTGCCTATTTTTGAGCTATTATATGTGTGAATTGTAAACAGTCATTGTTCATAAATGGGCATGATAATTGCCATACATAATTATTGCAAAATTTAACTTTGAAATTCCGGTTATCTGTACTTTTGTCGCAAGCCTTCTGACAGAATGTCGCAAATCGGGAAACTATAACGAAACAGACTAATATATTATATGGATTCACAATTTTCACAGAGAGTAAAAGATATACTTGGTTACAGCAAGGAGGAGGCTATAAGGCTTGGTAACAGCCATATAAGTCCAGAACACCTTTTTCTCGGCATTTTGCGGGATGGTGAAGGTACTGCAATCGAGATACTGATGTCCAAAGGTGTTGACCTGCTGGTTCTGAAGGGATCTCTTGAAAAAAGCATTAAGGTGGAAAGCCCGGTTCCCGTGGCTGATCATGAGGTTATACCGTTACTCAGGAGCACCGAAAGGATACTTAAGCTCGTTTATCTTGAGGCGAAAGCTTTAAAAAGTCCTACAATTGAATCGGAACACCTTCTGCTCGCAATCCTGAAGGATGAAAATACCCTTGTCACCAGGTTCCTGTCTGAAATGGATGTTGATTACCTTGCTATCAAACGGGTGGTTGAAGCGGAATCACCGAGCGCCAAAGCTGATTACCCGCGCGACGAGGATGATGAAGGGCAGGGATTTGGTTCCCAGGGAAAAGGAGCATCAGGTTCGCCTTCTTCGCCAAAGTCATCATCGGATACTCCCGTTCTTGACAATTTTGGCATTGATCTTACTAAAGCTGCTGATGAAGGAAGGCTTGATCCCGTTGTAGGAAGGGAGCGCGAGATTGAACGTCTGGCTCAGATATTGTCGAGGAGAAAGAAAAATAATCCTGTTCTTATTGGAGAGCCGGGTGTAGGCAAATCAGCCATAGCTGAAGGTCTTGCGTTGCGAATCTCGAAGAAAAATGTATCAAGGGTTCTATTTAATAAAAGAGTAGTTGCTCTTGATCTGGCATCTATTGTTGCCGGAACAAAGTACAGGGGCCAGTTCGAAGAGAGAATGAAAGCCATATTGAACGAGCTTTCCAAGAATAATAACATAATCCTCTTTATCGACGAAATACATACTATTGTTGGCGCTGGAGGAGCTACCGGGTCACTCGATGCGGCAAATATGCTTAAACCTGCACTGGCACGCGGTGAAATTCAATGCATTGGAGCCACAACTCTTGACGATTACAGGCAGCATATAGAAAAAGACGGCGCCCTCGAAAGAAGATTTCAAAAGATACTTGTTGAACCCACCTCAATCGAGGAAACAATTACAATTCTCCATAATATCAAGGAGAGATATGAAGAACACCATAATGTAACTTATACCGACGACGCCATTGAAGCATGCGTGAAACTGACAAACAGGTATATTTCTGACAGGCACCTTCCTGATAAGGCCATAGATGCTCTCGATGAATCAGGATCAAGGGTGCATATAGCCAATATTGTCGTGCCTGAAAAGATTCTCTCTCTTGAAAAGCAGTTTGAGGAGACGAAAAAGGAAAAAATGACAGCTGTAAAAAACCAGAACTTTGAGAAAGCTGCCAGTTTCCGCGACCGCGAGAAGGATCTTCTAGATTCAATAGATCTTGAAAAGAAAAAGTGGGAAAAGGAACTGGCACTGAACCGCGAAACTGTTGATGCTGACAAAGTTGCAGAGGTTGTTGCTATGATGACAGGTGTGCCGGTACAGAGAATAGCACAGACTGAGGGAACCCGCCTGCTGAAGATGGCTGATGCCCTTAAGGGAAG
>PMBC01000045.1:6973-17369 GCA_003152835.1 Bacteroidales bacterium
GTAGGATATGAAGAGGGCGGACAACTTACCGAAAAAGTCAGGAGAAAGCCTTATTCGGTAGTACTTCTTGATGAAATTGAAAAAGCGCATCCGGATGTATTCCATATTCTGCTTCAGGTGCTTGACGAAGGACAGCTTACCGACAGCCTTGGCCGCCGGATAGATTTCAGGAATACCATTGTTATTCTTACTTCAAATATCGGAACAAGACAGATATCAGAATTTGGTCACGGCATTGGTTTCGATACTCAGACCAAAAAAGCAACAAGAGACGAGCAGACGAGAAGCATCCTTCAGAAAGCTCTTCAGAAGACATTCGCTCCTGAATTCCTTAACAGGATCGATGATGTGATTATATTCAATTCACTTGGGAAAGAGGAGATCAATAAGATAATTGACCTTGAACTGAAGGGCCTTTACGAACGTGTGGAATCGCTTGGTTACCAGTTAAAGATTGCTCCTGCTGCCCGTGATTTTATTGCAGATAAGGGATTCGATGCAAATTTTGGAGCCCGGCCCCTGAAAAGAGCCATTCAGAAATACCTTGAGGATCCAATGGCCGAACTGCTTATAATTGCAGGTAAGGGCGAAGGAGATGTTATAAATGTCGGATTTAACAGCGCCAAATCGGAAATCAAGATAAAGATCCATAAGAAAAAGGATGCTGGTGAAGAAAAGGATGAGGATTCCGAATGAGTGACCCCCGTCCATTCGCCAACATCACGTTCGCGTAGCCTCTTGTGCCTTAGCTGAAGTATGGCAACACGTGGAAAGCAGAGTAAGGCTGGCGAATGTCCTGCCCCCTGAAGGGGGCCTAAAACCATACTATTTTTACTCCCCCTTTAGGGGGTCGGGGGGTACAGGTTTCCCGAAAAGATCAAATTCATTGGATTGAGTGATCAGAACCTGATAGAAATAACCTGGTTTAAGATCATATTCTGCAGGTATAAGAACCTCCTGGTCGACTTCGGGAGAATCATATTCTGTTCTTCCGGCAAAAAACTCCCCTTCCCTCCTGTCGATTAATACTTTAAGGACTTTCCCGACAAGTTTTTCATTCAACTCTGAAGAAATCTCCTGCTGAAGTTCCATAATCGCCGAAACTCTCGATTCTTTTACTTCTTCAGGGACCTCATCCTTGTAATTATTGTATGCGAACGTATCCTCTTCATGAGAGTATGCAAATACTCCGAGCCTGTCGAACCTGAACTCCCTGACGAATTCAAGAAGCTCATTGAAGTCATCTTCAGTTTCACCGGGATGCCCTGCAATAAGTGTCGTCCTGAAAACTGAACCAGGTATTCCCTGCCTTAGTTTATTGAGGACAGACAATGTTTCTGCACGGTTGTGCGACCTCTTCATCAGCCCAAGCATTTTATCAGTAATGTGCTGCACCGGAATATCAATATATCGGCAGATCCTGGGGTTCTCATGCATTATCGGGATTAATTCCATTGGGAAATTGGCCGGGTAGAGATAATGTAGTCTTATCCATTCGAATGATTCGATCTTAAGCAGTTCGGTAAGCAATTCGGCGAGTTTCTGAGCCTTGTAGAGATCAAGTCCGTAATAACTTAAGTCCTGGGCGATAAGTATAAGCTCCCTGACGCCTGAGTCAGCAAGGTACCTGGCTTCATTCAAAAGTTCTTCCAGAGGCCTTGAGACACATTTCCCCCTTATGGCCGGAATAGCGCAGAATGCACAGCTCCGGTCACAACCCTCCGATACTTTCAGATATGCATAGTGTCCGGGACCTGAAATTTCGCGTTGATTTCTCATATCTTCGCGGAACCTGATGCCAAGTTCATCAAGAATGTCATTTATATTATTGACGCCGAAATACCTCTTTACACCAGGGATCTCGGTTTTTAGATCTTCCATGTAACGTTCAGAAAGACAACCCATTACGTAAAGATTATTTATATTGCCACTTTCCCTGGCCCTGACATATTTAAGGATTGTGTCAACACTCTCTTCTTTCGCATCGTTAATGAATCCGCAGGTGTTGATTATTACAGTCCCAGCTGAAAAATCATCAGCATTATGCACTACTTCGTATCCTCCTGATTTGATCTGTCTCAGAAGCTTTTCTGAGTCAACCACGTTCTTGGAGCAGCCAAGGGTTACAATATTGATTTTCTTGTTTTTCATAGGGGGAATGAAAGAAATACCGGAGAATTTTTATTTTTCCCTTGAAAAGAGTGAATCTACAAACTCAGCCCGGTTGAATACCTGCAGGTCATCAAGCTTTTCGCCTATTCCTATATACCGGACCGGTATTTTAAACTGATCTGATATTCCTATTACGACACCTCCCTTTGCAGTGCCATCAAGCTTGGTAATGCAAAGGCCCGTTACATCAGTTGCAGCAGTGAATTGCCTTGCCTGTTCAAACGCATTCTGACCGGTCGATCCGTCGAGAACCAGGAGAACCTCCTGTGGTACACCCGGAAGAACCTTTTCCATTACTCTTTTAATCTTTGACAGTTCGGTCATGAGATTAATCTTATTATGGAGCCTGCCCGCCGTATCGATTATTGCAATGTCATATCCTCCTGCGACTGCCGATTTAACCGTGTCAAAAGCAACAGAAGCAGGATCTGATCCCATCTGCTGTTTTACTAATGAGACACCTGTTCGGTCGGCCCAAATCTGGAGCTGATCAATTGCTGCGGCCCTGAAAGTATCGGCAGCGCCAAGGAGTACCTTTTTACCTGCTTTTTTGTACTGGTAAGCCAGTTTTGCTATTGTCGTTGTTTTACCTGAGCCGTTTACACCGACTATCATAATTACATGAGGAACAGACTCCAGCGGTGATGCAAAATCCGACCCGGCACCTGAAGGATTGCTTTCGAGGAGAGCAATAACCTCCTCTTTAAGTATTGAATTAAGTTCACTGGAATTCAGAAACTTGTCCCTGGCCACCCTGGCTTCTATTCTCTCAATTATTCTGATTGTAGTATCAACGCCAACATCAGAAGATACAAGTATCTCCTCAAGGTTATCCAGAACTTCATCATCAACTTTGGATTTACCAAGGACAGCCCGTGACAATTTTACGAAAACCGATTCTTTCGTTTTCTCGAGCCCCTTATTCAGGCTATCTTTCTTTTCCCTGGAGAGGAATCCCAAAGCCATTCTTTATCGAATTTTGGAATTGCAAATATAAAAAAAAGCTTTCTTCAGCATTGAAGAAAGCCCTGAATATCTTCTATTTAAGAGTTATAATTATTTCTTAGTGAAGAAGTCCTTAATATGATCATTATGGACAATCTCTTCCTTGAACTGGTAAGCGCCTGTCTTTTCAGATTTCAACATCTTGATACATTTGCTGAATGTCTTACCTGCTCCTGTTTTGAGTGTTGCAACAACTTTCTTTGCCATGGTGTGATCTGTTTACTTTATTTCTCTGTGAAGTGTATGTTTCTTAAGGATAGGATTATATTTCATTCTTTCCATCCTGTCAGGAGTGTTCTTCCTGTTTTTTGTGGTAATGTATCTAGACATTCCGGGAAGACCGCTTTCCTTATGTTCGGTGCATTCCAGGATTACCTGCTGCCTGTTTCCTTTTGCCTTCTTTGCCATTTCCTGACTTTATTAGTAATTCAAAATGTAACCTTTTTCCTTTGCTTCCTTAAGAGCTGTTGTTAACCCCTTTTTGCTGATGAGGCGTATGCCTGCGGCTGATATTTTGAGAGAAATCCATCTCTCCTCTTCGGGAAGGTAGTATCTTTTTATAAAAAGATTTGGATAGAATTTTCTTTTAGTCCTCCTCTTTGAATGCGATACGTTATTCCCTACCATCGCTTTCTTCCCTGTAACCTGACAAATCCTTGACATTGATATTTAATTTACTTCCTAACTGCCGTTTATGTCTTTTTAAACGAAGCGCAAAATACGTGATTTTTATCTTATTAACCAAATATTTCAGCTACTTTTTTTCAACGGTTGAATTATTTATTCTTCAGTGGACGATAATCTGCTTCCTGACGAGACTTAGTGCGGCAATGGAAAACCTGTTGATATTGCTGATCCTCTCATTTCCGTACACATATTTTTCAGAAACTGTTCCATGTTCAGATGCGACAGCAATACAAATTGTTCCAACAGGTTTTAAATCTGTCCCTCCATCAGGGCCGGCTATACCGGTGGTTGCGACAGCATAGTCTGTTTTCATAAGACGCCTTGCTCCTTCCGCCATTAACCTTGCTGTCTCCTCGCTTACAGCACCGTATTTCCCGATAACTTCAACCGGCACTCCGAGTATATTTTCCTTCACTTTATTGTCATAAGCAACAACAGATCCAATATAATAACGTGAACTTCCTGGTATACTTGTAAGTAAATGGGCAATATTCCCGCCTGTACAGCTCTCAGCTGTGCCGATTGTCTGTTTCCTTTCCAAAAGCAGATTCCCTACAACTACCTCAAATGGTTCTTCGTTCTCACCATAGATCAGATGAGGAATAATTTCATATAGTTTACTGACATTTTCTTCCATTGCCTTCTCCAGCAATCTTCTTTCTGTTCCGGTTCCTGTGAGTCTCAGTTTAATTATACCCCAGGCAGGAAGGAAAGCCAGTTTTATCTCCGGAGCAAGCGATGATTCAAAGCCTTCAAGCAGTTCGGCAAGCTTTGCTTCCGGAGCTCCATATGTCATTATATTTCTGTGAATTATAACTTGTGAAGTGAATCGTTTTTTTAATTCAGGCAGTACCTGTTCCCTCATTAAATATTTCATCTCATAAGGGACTCCCGGCATAAAGATGAATATTGTTTTGTCTTTCTCGAACCACATCCCGGGGGCCGTTCCTGCGCTATTCTTAAGTACCCTGCATGATTCAGGAACCTCTGCCTGTCTGCGGTTATTCTCATTCATCGGGAAGTTTCTTTTCTTCATCATTTCAGTGACCATCGCCAGGACCTCATTATTCATGATCAGCTTCGTCCCGAAGAATTCACAGATAGTCTGCCTGGTAATATCATCACTCGTGGGTCCGAGCCCGCCGGTTATCATTACAGTATCTGATTTTCCGGTTACCTCCGACAATGCTTCAAGGATATCTTTCCGGAGGTCATGGATTGATATTTTACGTACGATATCGAATCCGAGATTGCTTAGTTCGGCACCCATCCAGGCAGAATTTGTATCGACTGTCTGACCAATCAAAAGTTCGTCTCCTATAGTGATAATAATTGCCTTCATAATTGCAGGATGTAATAATTTAGGGTTTACAAAAATATATTTTGTAAGTTCAACTGGCAATTAATTGGACCGAAATGAGCACAAATAATATTGAATTAACTGAGAGGTTTGTGAAGGAGCACCTTTCAGGGTACGACAGCGGGCACGACTGGTGGCACATAACGAGAGTTCGGGATATGGCTGTTCATATACATAAAGCCGAGAGAAAAGGCAATAAAAATGTTATTGAAATGGCTGCACTGCTTCACGACATCGGCGACAGTAAATTTAGAAAGCATGGTGATCCCGACCCGGGTGTTATTATTTCAGGATTTCTTAAAAGCCTGGATGTTGAAGATGATCAGATTTCTGAGGTAGTACGGATTAACCGGTTTATCTCTTTCAGTTCCCAAAAGAAACCCGATATAAAAAGTGATGAATTTAATATTGTCCAGGATGCCGACAGGCTTGATGCCATTGGGGCAATTGGTATTGCAAGGGCTTTCAGTTACGGCGGATTCAGGAATAATGCTTTATATCAACCGGATGTAAATAGTAAATTGCAGGAAGGTCCAGGCTGCGGAAATTCAACAATTGCTCATTTCTATGAGAAGCTTCTTGTGCTTAAGGATATGATGAATACTGAAACAGGCAGGGTTATCGCAGAAGAGCGACATACATATATTGTGGATTTCCTTAAACGCTTCTTTGAAGAGTGGAATGTGGAAAAATAAGTTCTGCCATTTGTCTTGAAACGAAAAAAATCAGCATTTGGATTGATGGATGATTTTACATTATCTTTGCGCCTTATCCTGATTTATCAGACACAAATTGCGGGAGTAGCTCAGTGGTAGAGCATTAGCTTCCCAAGCTAAGGGTCGCGGGTTCGACCCCCGTTTCCCGCTCAATAGATCAAATCTCATTAAAAGTAAAGACGGGCAAATTGCCCGTCTTTACTTTTTGAGCCTCCAATGGGACTCGAACTATTTTCACATAACGTTTATAATCAACTTTATGCAGAGACTCATGAGATGGTATTGAGTATCTTTTCTTATCAGAATGCAACTTTTAAAGTAATACCAGCAGGGATAGAGCCAGCTTTGTTGTAACAAGTTGTGTTCATATAGGGTTGAACCTGAATACTAAATGATGTTTTGTTGTTATTCCGAAATGCAAGGTCATTTACCTTTGCTACGTGTACGGCATTTACAATAGACCATAAATTTACAATTAATATCCCTGCAAGACCAGATAACAACATTGTCGAACCTAATTTATAATCTGGACCAAACCAGGATTCATTAAACCCCACTGCGAAGATAACACAGCAACTTGCATACCCGCCCAAAAAAACTGCACCACGGATAAATTCACCTGAGGTCATCTGTCCTAGCCCGGGGATAAGAAATGAACTGATACCAGCTACTGAAGGATTGTAAGGATCACCAACCTGACGCTTATAAGTGTGGTAATCGTACTGTGTCTTATTAATTTTGTATTGAGCATTTGTAACTGAAGTGATAAATAGTATACCAGCAAGGATCAGAAATAGATTTTTCATTTAATTGGATTTTTTAGTCAAAAGTATCATGCATTTTAAAAATATTTGGGATTCGTTGTCTGGATTTGTGAAACTGAAGTTTAAATAAATTGAATCAACTTTCTAATACTTTAGGCAACAGGATGAGTGCATCTCATTAAAGAGCTATATCCTTAAAATAGAACCTTCAATGACACTCCTACAGGTATCTTCTCTTTAGCGGAGGATCCAAAATAAGGACTTAGCTGTAAATTATATCCAGCCTTTTTCTTATCACGAAAAAAAAGATCATTCACTTTTGCAACCCGTATAGCATCCACAACCGAAAATAAATCAACACCAATTGCACAAAAGAAACCTAAATAAACCAACAGAGGACCACCATGTTCAACGCCATCTTCTTCATACCATGTGCTTGCTCCTATTGCGCAAATAGCCCAACAACCTGCATACTCACCAAGGAATGCGAAACCACGTCTTAACTCTCCCGTAGACATTTGTCCTAATCCGGGTATCAGGAATGAAGCAAAACCATCTACTGATGGATTGTAAGGATCGCCAATCTGGTGCTTGTAAGTTCGATAATCGTACTGTGTCTTATTAATCTTGTACTGAGCATTAGTAACTGTATTGATAAATAAAAAGCAACTGAGGATAAGAAGTAATATTTTCATTGAAGTGATTTATTTAATTAGAAGTNNCCTTGTTTAAGCCAAAGTCAATTTTATTTGTTTCAAATAAAGCCATCCATCCAAGTATTAACCCAAATGGATGGAATCAAATGCTATCATCACATAGATAGCTTAGAAAGGAAGCAATCCGAATACAATTTACCTGGGATTGTATACCTGACATATCCCCAAGGGCCACCTACATCCTCATCTCTTCTTGGTATTAAAAGGATATGGCAATGAGGAATCTCTGCCGCGCGTTATTTAATGCCCTCGCATCATTCTTCCTAAAGATCCGCCTATTCCTATCGTGATATTATGCATGTTTCCGCCAAATCCGGGATATTTGTTATCAAATTGCATAATATTATAGGAATATCTTAACCTTATAAAAAAATAGGCATTTTCAAGCCCGGCTGATACCTTATATGGAGTATTGGGATATCCTAATTTAAAGTCAAGGTTTAGTCCAAGTGAATAGGTCAATGTGGGTTTAAGTTCCACTTGCTTTAAGCCGAGCACTTTATCCATTTCAGATCCGGCCGGCCCGATATCCGCACCTGCAATCCCGGCAAAGGGGGCTAACACGATCAATTTATTATAAGCTAAAATATATCCAAGCGACGCTTCAGGAATAAGTACATCTGCTTCTGATCCTTTTGCCCACGTACCACCTGAATAGGGAACATCACGAATTGTCTTGCTTATTCCAATGTAAACTCTCATATACAAAGCCAGGCGGTTATAATAAATATCCAGGTCACATCCAAAAGGAACAATATTTCTATAAGTTTTCATTAGGTCTCCGGTAAAAATTCCATATCCACTGAAAAATGTTGCTTCTTCACTCCAGCCCGATGGCGTATAACTGATTTTCTTTTCAGCTACAGGAACAAAAACATTGCCTCTGACCCTGACCTTCAAACTTGACCCGGACAGATCGAGTCCATCGGCATTCATATCCCAGATTATGGTCTTGTCTTTTCCCGGCTTAATGCTTATTCCTATGTCTCCGGATATATGTTTAGGTTGAATGATCCGATTGTTCTGGTCATTCACCTCTAGTGTTATATATGCTTCGCGCTTGCCTGTAAGGTCATATTTTACATACATGGTGTCCGTCGAAGTGCTGATTATCACTTGTGTATTCTCAATTTTTGAGGTCTGTGAGAATAATGAGGAACCAACCAGACAGAGAATTATTACAATCCTTATTTTTTTCATGTTTGATAAAGTCACATGTAATTTATTTGAATGCATTATATATTATCATCTCAATTGAAACTCTTCTGAACTGGCCGCCTCTTTGTGCGCTGACTACAGCAGAATGGTGGTATTCCAATTTTGGAAACCCGGAGAGGAATATGTTGTTTTTTAAATAATCCATGACAGCAAAAGACCTTAGAAAAGCCAAAGTTTGATTGTTGCTTATTCCCTGAGATGAAGCAACTTCCATTTTCAGGATTTTTCCTTCCACAGCACAATTCTCGGTCAGTCTTTCACCAAATTCGCCGTTATAGGGGATGACCTTTTCGATCGCGACCGCATCTGCACTTCCGGTAACAGTTATGGAAATTTCTTTATCTGTTGTAACATATTTTGCAAGTTTCCCTTTAATACTTTCCTTCATCACAGCCAGGGCAACCTGCAGTGCGTTTGATTCATTTACAAGGTATTTACCCGGCGCAAAATCGTCGGTCTGGAACTTCAGTGTATCGTTCAGAAGGGCGTAACTATATGTCACGGATAATGATGGGTTCCCAGCTAAATTGATAGTATCAACATAAACCTCGGTTATTACATTATCACTAATAAAATGCTGGTCCTGCATCTTAAGGGTATACTCTTTCAGCTCTGTTTTAATGGAATCTTCCATCTGTTTTATTACATCCGATTTGGATTTCCCCTCTGTCTGTTCACTCTTACCGGGAATTTTTATTTCAATAGTCTCTCCTGAGATATAAATTGTATGGCCGCTGCCATGTTTTTGAGCCATCAACGATACGCTTGATACTATCAATGGCAAGATTATAAGAGATCTGAGTTTCATAGATCAATATTTGAAAAAGGCCGATAAGCTTTTATGATCAGTTATCCTTTACAATGAGGACGAATTTGATCATAACAAAGCTACGAGACAAGCTTGATATAAGTCAAATTTATTTTTACTACTCATCCAAGTCCCCTAACTGGGGACCTGGTGAATGGAATTAGCACGGTTGTTTTCACTGGTTATTGAGATTATAACCCAGAATTCTGATATATAAAAATGACTAATAAATTATAAATGTCCTGTTGTCCAAAACCTAAGGGAATTGGACAATTGGACAGATAAATAATTATTCTTTTAAGAAAGCAATCAAAATACTTCACCATGTTTTAAAAAAGCCCCCGGAGCTGATTTCCGAGGGCTATGCTGTATTCAGAAAGAATAATGTAGATAATTTTATTTCAGCCTGATATATTTTTCTATATAATAACCACCTTTAACAGGTATCCCGTTATCATCTACTGGATAAGTTTGAATTAATGTGTCATTCTTAAGTTCTAATAACATTTTAACAGTTAGTCCAACTGCATTTTTATTTACATGATATAGAATACTTTCTTCATATTTGTTTCCCTCAAGTTTATAAGTTCCACCTACATAATTATCCATAAACGCAGTATCCATCTTAAATCGACCAACGACTAAGAAATGTTCTTCTGACCACATTTTAATATCACTACCGGAATATTTACCTGGAAACATGTTCACTACAGAATCATTGATTACTCTTTGACTCTTAACAAATTGCCATGCACCTTGGGGTAACTTACTTAGTTGATCCTTATTAATACTTGTTTTTCAATATTCTGTTAGCGTTGGATATTTACCGGGACCAAAATAAGTCTCTGGAAAATCCAGCGAAAAATTAAATTGAGTATCTCCTGTTGTTTTAATCTCATCCATTTCTTCATATTGTATGCTGCAGCAGCCAGAAGGGTGTTGGTTTGGTC
>PMBC01000194.1:0-146 GCA_003152835.1 Bacteroidales bacterium
CGTTACCGCGACCTTCAGAATGACAAAGAACTTGAAAAAGATCAGAAGATCCTCTCAATCCAGAAAGCATTCGAGGAAGCTACTGCTCTTGAGTTGCCGATGCTTTCAAAAAACATGGTCATGTTCTCAACACTTGCATCAATATC
>PMBC01000194.1:227-24936 GCA_003152835.1 Bacteroidales bacterium
TTTGCTGCTTCGCTGAAAAGCAAGGTATAAGAAATTTATCTTTTGGTCTAAACATATAATTTAAACTAAAATGCCAAAGATTAAATTACCAACCAAATCGCCCCATATCGACATGACGCCGATGGTTGACCTCTTCTCGGTTGTGCTTACATTCCTGATGCTCACAACCACCATGAGGCAGCCTGAACCGGCCCAGATTGATACGCCTTTTTCAATATCAGAGAAACCTACTCCTGATTTTAATACGATGACTTTCCTTCTATCGAAAGATGGTAAAGTATTTATCAATTTCGATAACGGACCCGATACACTCCTTAAATTCAGACCAAAGATACTGGATGAGATGGGGAAAAGATACTCAATCGAATTCACTGATAATGAAAGAAGAGCATTTCAGAAGTATCCTTCATCTATCGGTGTTCCGATCCTGAAGATGAAAGAGTTTCTGGATCAAAAAGATTCAAAATCCAGAGATCCCTTCCAGGTCGGCGTTCCACTCGATTCTGCTGATAACCAGCTTGCCATGTGGATCCTGTGCGCACGCCAGGTAAACCCAAGTATCCAGGCCTGTATAAAAGGAGACGGCAAAACTGAATTCCCGGTTGTAAAGAAAGTGCTTGATATCCTTCAGGATAAGAATGTAAACAGGTTCAATCTGATTACAAGCCTCGAAGCAACTAAAATTAACCTCGACGAAATACAGAAATGATATGGCAGANNCCGATGGTGGACCTTATGTGTCTGCTGATCACATTCTTTATGCTCACCACTGCTTTCGCTAAAGCCAAAGTCATGGAGATAATTCTCCCGGATAAGATTACCCCTCCGGGCTATATTGCACCAACTGTTTCTAAAGCCCGTACCGTAAATATTATTCTGGGTCCGGATAACAGAGTTTTCTGGTACCCCGGAGTTGTTGACGCGGCCGACTACAATAACCTTCCTCCGCTTAATGAAACAGACTTTAGCGCCACAGGTGCCAGGCAGATGATCCTTGAAAAGAACAGGACACTTGCCAGGAAGATCGCTGAATTCAGAGCCCAGGTCACTGAAGGGAAAATTGTTCTTACCCCTGACTCTGTCCGCGGCACGATCAGCAAGATTAAATCTGACGATGATACTGGTCCAGTTGTGCTTATCAAAGCTTACAAGAAAGCCAACTATGGGAACTTTGTTGATATACTCGATGAGATGAATATCTGCGGAGTTGCCCATTATATGTTTGTCAATATTACCTGGTNNCTTCACCCAAATAACAATTAAACCCAAAAGAAGATGGCAAAAGAAAAAGATGTAGCTCCTGCTTTTGATGATATTGTTTTCGAGATCAGAAACAAGGAGTACGGTGCTTATAGCCTGCGCAAGAAGTACAGCAAAAATGTGCTTATTTCGCTCCTTATAGGTATATTGATTTTGGGGACTGCTGTTATTACTCCCTTCATTAACGCAAAAGCTGTAGAGAATAAAAAACGCGCTGAGAGACAGGTTGAGATAAAAATGGAGAATCTTAACACTCCTACCGAGCAGGTAGCTCCTCCTCCTCCTCCTCCTCCTCCTCCCGCTGATGTTGTTCAGCAGGCCAGATATGTTCCGCCGGTAGTCGTCGACTCGGTAAAGCCAGATGAGAATGTCAAGCTCATGTCAGCTGACCAGGCCAATACCGAAGTTAAGAATGATGTGGTTGAAGAAGCACCACAGCAGGCAAAGGAAGAAGTTCAGGAAGTTGAAGTTGAACCCGAACCATTCGTTGTTGTTGAAGAGATGCCCCTGTTCCCGGGCGGTGATGTCGAACTTCTGAAATATATCAGCGAACATACCAACTATCCTGAAGTNNCTTAAAGGTGTTGACCCTGAACTTGATAAAGAAGCAGTCAGAGTTGTAGGAACACTTCCACCATTTAAGCCGGGTAAACAGGGCGGAAAGCCTGTACCTGTATGGTATATGGTGCCTATTACCTTTACGCTTAAGTAGAAATCATTTTATTGATTATATAAAAAAGGCCGGAGAACATCCGGCCTTTTTTTGATAGACCCCCGGCCTCTGCTCCGCCTCGGCCAGCCCCCTGAAGGGGGCCTAATCCAGTAGATACCCTCGGAATTTGTTTTCGTTTAAGAAGAATACTTGATATGTTAACCGAGTTAGGCCCCCTTCAGGGGGCAGTCCCGCNNGTATCCCATGCCGTCATGAGCCTGTACTCCGACCTCAATTCATCCCATGGATAAAAGAAATACTGCTTAATGACTCTCTCCGCTGCATCATGCGGGATAATGACAAAAATCCCGTTGGACTGAACCTTTTGGGTGATCTGTATGTTTTCGATCTCCTTAAGCTTATCACACAGGATAGCTGCCATGGCATTTGAATGCGAAGCACACTTTTTCCAGAGGTCATTCCTGAAATAAGCGATGAACTGGGCGGAAATAAACCTCATTTTTGAAGCAAGCTGCATTCCCTGCTTCCTGATATATTTAAAATCCGAAGCGAGCCCGGGTTTAAGGAAACATATTGCCTCCCCTGCCATCAATCCGTTCTTTGTTCCGCCAAACGACAGTACATCAACGCCGGCATCAGTTGTAAATTCCCTGAATGGAAGGCCGAGAGAAACAGCTGCATTTGCAAGCCTTGCGCCGTCCATATGCAGAAGAAGTCCTTTTGAATGGGCATAAGCAGATATCTTTTTTATCTCCTCAACAGTGTAAACCGTTCCCATTTCAGTGGACTGGGTTATTGAAATAACCTTTGGCTGTGCATGGTGCTCAAAGTCGAAGCCGTGAATGTGCTTTTCAATCATTTCCACAGTGATCTTGCCATCAGGAGTATCGACGGTCAGGACCTTGCATCCAGTGAATTTTTCAGGTGCTCCGCATTCATCTGTCTGCAGGTGTGCGGTATTCGCAGTTATTACAGAATTCCATGATCGGGTCACACCGCTTATCCCCAGCACATTGGCAGCCGTTCCGGTGAATACAAAGTAAACTTCAGCATCGGTTCCAAGGTGCTGATTAAAAAGGTCACTGGCCTCCCGGGTATATCTGTCACCTCCATACCCGATCTCATGGCCAACATTGATCCTGGTAAGCTCTTTCAGTATTTCAGGGTGAACACCTGCATTATTATCACTGGCAAAGCCTCGTTTTATCATACTATCTGATCTTCGATCCTTTTACTGCAAAGAAGGTTATATATGCATAATATATAAAGAGGCAGCTGATAGCAACGATCAGGCCAACACTCTTCTGAATGCCTCCCATCATGATTGGTAATATTGCAGCTCCGATTACGGAAGTGGCAATTACTCCTGATCCGACTTTGGAATGAGGACCGAGGTCTTCAAGAGCAAGGTTGTAAATACATGGCCACATGATCGAATGCATTAATCCAGTTCCAAGGAATAATACAAGTGCGACCTTGTCCATTCCCATGCTGCCCAGCACGAGAGATAGCAACAACATCACAGCTCCGAAGATCGCATTGAAGCTGAGGATTGTTCTTGCAGAATACTTCCTCAGAATGAAAATACCGGCGACACGGCCTACCATTAGTCCGGCCCAGTAATAAGCCAGCAATTTTGTCCGCATTTCGCCATCAAACGAGAAGTGAAGCTTGGCTGAATAATCGGCAAAGAAACTTGGGATGCCGATTTCAACGCCCATATAAAAGAAAATTGCAAGAGAACCGAGCCACATGTGTGGATATTTATAAGCACTCGATTTGACTTTACTTACAACTCCTTCAGCAGCATCACCCTCTTTTATTTCAGGAAGCTTGAGGAAAAACATTATTACGACAATAACAAGGGTTGCAATTCCTATGCCGGCAAACGGACCCTGTACGGTTTTGGGATCAGAAGCCCCTCCTTTATTTGCTGAAACGATCAGTATGGAAACGAATAATGGTGCAATGACAGTCGCGAGGGAGTTCAGAGCATTTGTAAGAGTCAGACGGCTGGCGGCAGTTTCAGGAGTCCCAAGCGCATTGACATAAGGATTGGCTGCTACCTGCAATAAAACAACACCAATGGCAAATACGGAGACAGCACACAAAAACCCGTAATATCCGGCTGCTACACCCGGTATGCAAAGGAAGAATCCTAAGCTCACTAATCCCAGCCCGGTCAGTACACCGTTTTTATAACCAATACGGTTCAGCAGATACCCAACAGGTATTGACAGAATGTAGGCTCCGTAAAAGAATGTATTTGGCAGCTGCTTCTCAACCTCGTTGAGCCTGAAGGCATCTTTGAGGTAATTGATTAGCGAGTTGTTCATGGTTGTGATAAAGCCTAACAAGAAGAACATCGAGGCCATCACGATCAGAGGGAACAGGAATTTGTTTTTTTCGTTTGTCATGGGATCAGGTTTTATGTTATTAGCTATTAATTATTAAAATCTACTGAATCAAGCCCCCTTCAGGGGGCAGTCCCGCTTCAGCAGGACGGGGGTTTATTATTTTACACTGAACTTATATGCACATGTTTGTTTATACTCTTCACCGGGATTAAGGATCGTTGAAGGGAAATGCGGTTTGTTGATTGCATCCGCGAAGTGCTGTGTTTCGAGGCAGAATGCCCATCGTCTCTGGTATCTCTTTCCACCCTTGCCTTTTTCATTATCTATCCAGTTAGCCGAATAAAGCTGTACACCGGGTTGCGTGGTAAATACTTCCATAGTACGTCCGGATATTGGATCATGAGCCACTGCAGCAAGTCCAAGTGTGCCAGAACGGTGTTTAAGTACCCAGTTATGGTCGTAGCCAGCTCCGAATTTCAGCTGAATGTCATCCTGGTCAATTGCTTCACCAATCTTCCGGGGAGCCGTAAAATCCATAGGTGTACCAGTCACAGGACGAATCTCACCAGTAGGTACATTGGTATCATCGGTCGGGGTGAAAAAATCAGCATTGATCATTAGTTTCTGATCGTATATGCTTCCCGATCCCTCGCCTGCCAGGTTGAAATAGGAATGCGATGCCAGGTTAAACACTGTGGGTTTATCCGTCGTAGCATGGTAATCCAGTTTCAGTTCATTATCATCAGTAAGCGTGTAAGTAACTGATACTTTAACCTTTCCGGGGTATCCTTCCTCTCCGTCCGCTGAGATGTATTCCATTTTTACGCTTGAACCGGACTTCTTTACGACATCCCACACTACCCTGTTGAAACCGGTTATGCCTCCATGGAGATGATTTGGCCCGTTGTTCACGGCAAGAATATACTCTTTACCAAGAAGAGTGAATTTCCCTTTTGCAATCCGGTTGGCACATCGTCCGCATACAGCTCCCATATAAGGACCATTACCATCGATATATTCTTTAATTGTATCATAACCCTGAACGATATCTGTCATCTTGCCGTTGCGGTCAGGGGCAAAAATGCTGACAATGATAGCGCCATAGTTAGTGACCTGGGCGACGAGCCCATTTTTGTTTTTCAGAGTATAAAGAGAAGTAGCTTTACCTCTGTGCACTCCTTTAAATGATTCTTCCGGGATGATATTCATGATTAATTAAATAGGATAAAAAACAATAATGTTCAAAAATTATAATTCCACTCTTCCTGCGCCTTGATGCCTGATAAACAGATTATGGCATGATCCTTTACCGTAGACATGCTCCAGGGTCTTGATATACTTGTCAAGGAGGTTCTGCGGCACGAATGCCTGTATTGTACCGGCAAAACCGCCGCCATGAACACGCCATGCTCCCTTTCCCTTGAGTACGAGTTCGCTCAGTGCCAGCGCAAGAGATACTCCCTGTTCCCTGACATTATTTACCGGATAAATATTCTGGTTGTACATATAGGAGCTGTAACCCGATTCGGTTACCATTCCCAGGAATGCTTTAAAGTCATTTTTTTCAAGTGCAGCAACCTGATCTACCACGCGCTGGTTATCGCCCTGGAAGTGGATAGCACGAAGAATGGCACGGTCACCTACTTTCCCCCGTATCCTGGGGGTAATCTCTAATATCTGCTCCAGGGTGACCTGGCGCAGTACTTTTGCACCCAGTTCTGCAGCGACTGCTTTCATATCGCTGGGAAGAGAAGCATATTCATCATTAAGGTCGGCATGGTTGCCGCCTGTATCAGTAATTACAAGAGAGAATCCTGTGGCAACAAAATCGAAGTTCACCTTTTTTACAACAGGCTTTGACGGATCTTTAAAATCAATCGTTATCAAGCCTCCCATGGCACAGGCCGTCTGATCCATCAATCCGCATGGCTTGCCGAAATAGTTGTTTTCGGAGTACTGCCCTATTATGGCATTCTGAATTGGATCAACCATCCCGTCATTGAAAAGCTGACTGAGAATAGCACCGATGAGGACTTCAAATGAGGCTGAAGAACTTAATCCGGAACCCTTGGGCACACCTCCGTCAATGCATGCGTCAAAGCCGCCGATACCATATCCTGATTCCCTGAAGCGTGAACATATACCCCTTACAAGGGCAGCTGATGTCAGATGCTCCTTCTTATCAGGTTTCAGGGATGATAGGTCCACATCAAACCTGGGATAGCCTTCTGATAAAATATGAATGACATTTGAATTATTCTTTCCTGCAACGCAAACATTATCGAGGTTAACAGCGCCCGCAAGCACACGACCCCAGTTGTGATCCGTATGGTTGCCGCCGATCTCAGTACGTCCCGGTGAACTGAAGAATTCAACATCTTTGCTGCCAAATGCGGAACTGAACTCTTTCAGCAGATCCGTATATCTCTTTGCATTCCGCGTTAATTCAGCCGTATCAGTGCCATACAATTCACGGAAAGCCTTGTTGTCGCCATTGTTAATCTTTTTGATCAGATTTTCACTTGTTGCCATGGATATCAGATTTTGGAATTATGATTGATTGTAAAAATAATAATTGTAGCGGAAATTAAACGCAGAGGCCGTCTCAAAATATAAAACGAGGCGGCCTTATGTTCCATAATATAATTATTTTAATCCAGTGTTATTTATGCTTGCTTCCAACAAGGGCAAAAAATACGATATAGATGTAACATAATATCGGAAGGATAAATGCAAACTGTATATGTTGGGAATGATCGGCAATAAGTCCCATCAGAACAGGGATAACCGCACCACCAACGATCAGGGTATTGATGAGGCCGGAAGCCATGCTGAGTTCGCCTTTATCAAGACCGTCGACACCCAGTGCAAAAATATTCGGGAACATGATCGAGTTGAAGAAGCCTACTGAAAGTCCAGCCCAGAGCAGCCAGCTTCCGTTCAGCGCCATAACAACAACCAGGAGGAGTGCTGCAACCAGTCCAAACACAGCAAGTGATCTTGCTGCCTTGCCCTTGCCAAGCTGTATTGCAAGGTAGTTCAAAACGGCAATTCCTGCGAAAATCAATCCCTCTGTTATGTTCCGGTTTACAAACCAGCCTACGAATAAAGCAAGCGCAATAACCAGGACGGCATATAAGTATTTCTTCGTTTTTTCAACATTTGAAAGCATGAATGATCCATAGAACCTTCCCACCATAGCGCCACCCCAGTAGAGAGCTATCATTTTAGCTGCATCGGAGCGTATCATATGTAATACTTCCTGGAAATATCTCTGAAGCATGGCAGCTGTTCCCACCTCTGCACCAACATAACAGAAAATCCCGAAAGCACCGAGTATAACATGAGGGTACTTCCAAATGCTTTTTTTCTCTACTCCCTGAGTAGGGATTACGGGTAATTTAAGGAAGTAGATTACCACTGCAATAATGAGTACTATAATACCGATGATCAGAAAAGGAGTGGGTACTGACTTGGCAGCATCAGCAGGCGTAAGTGCATTGGAGGCTGCCTTGAAAACGAATACGCTGGCAATAAGGGGGGCAATATACGTTGCAATCGAATTAAGAGCCTGAGTAAGGTTCAGCCTCCCCGAAGCAGTCTCCGATGGTCCAAGGGCTGTAACATAAGGATTTGCCGCAACCTGCAGAAATACCACACCACTTGCCATAATAAATATAGCAAACAGAAAAAACGGAAATGACAGTGCCTTGGCAGCCGGATAAAACAGAAAACTTCCGATAGCTACCAACACCAGCCCTGAAATAACGCCGGATTTATAACCAATTTTTTTAATAATTGTGCCACATGCAAATGACAATAGAAAATATGTAAAGAAAAAAGCACCATTCACCAGCTGTGCCTGGAAATTCGACAGTTCAAAAACTGCCTTGAATTTATCAGCCAGGGTAATGTTAAAAGTTGTGACAAAGCCAAACAGGAAGAATATCATTCCCATAAAGGCCATGCCAGCCGCCTGCGTATTTTTCTGTTCTGTCATAGTGTAAATATTAGGTTTAACAAATAATCAAATGATTCTTTGAATGAAGTAAAATTACATTTTAAGATCGGTTTTCAAACAGTTCATTCTTAATAAATATTAATATTCTAAATAATTAACTTATTTTATTGAATAAGTATATTTGCACAATGAGCCTGGTGAAAACACGCTATTTTATATTCATCTCATACAAAGGAACATTCTACCATGGATGGCAGTTACAGCCCAATGCCGTAACTGTACAGAAAATCCTTGATGAAGCCATTTCCACTCTTCTGGAAGAAGAGATACTTACAACAGGGGCAGGCAGAACAGATACCGGCGTCCATGCATCAGTATTTTGTGCACATTTTGAGAGCGTAGCAAATGATATTGATACCCGTAAAAATCTGGTATTCAAATTAAATCGCTACCTTCCAAAAGATATTTCTGTATCCTCGGTCAGAAGGGTACTTCCGGATGCGCATGCAAGGTTCAGTGCAATCTCACGAACGTACAAATATTTCATCTCAAAGATAAAAGATCCGTTCCGCGAAGAATCTTCCTGGTTCATCCATGGGAATTTAAATGTTTCACTAATGAATCAGGCGTGTGCAATCCTGCTGCAACATAGTGATTTCACAAGTTTCAGCAGACTTCATTCCGACAATAAGACAAACATTTGTAAAATATTTTCAGCCAGCTGGGAAGAGGAAGTTAACGGGCTGGTGTTTTCAATAAGGGCCGACAGGTTTCTGAGAAATATGGTAAGGGCAATTGTTGGCACCTTGACTGAGGTTGGCAGCGGGAAAATGAATCTGGATGAGTTCAGGGATATAATACTTGCCAGAGACCGGTGCAGAGCAGGCAAATCGGCCCCGGCCAAAGCTCTTTTTCTTACAGGTATTGAATATCCGGATGAGATTTTTATCTGATCCTTTAATTATATTTGCGAAACATTTCCGTTACCGTTTCAGAAAAAACAAAAATTAAAAACAATTTTATATGGTTCATTGCTTTATATCAACACTCCCTCAAGCCGTTCTTGCAGTTTCAAACGGACAGGTTACAAGCATCCTTGATCTTATGATGAAGGGGGGGATAATCATGATCCCTATTCTGCTTCTCTCTGTCATAAGTGTTTATCTTTTCATAGAAAGATATATATACATCAGGAAATTATCAGCTATTGACAGAAACCTTGTGCCGTCGGTGATTGTTGAACTGAAGGCAAAAAATCCTGAGAAGGCGCTGGCACTGGCCAGGAATAACCAAAGTGCACTTGGCAGGATCATGGAAAGCGGAATTGAAAACTCCGGTAAAACATCCGCTGATGTTGAAAGGAATCTCGAAACCACAACGAACCTTATGGTCACAAAGATGGAAAACCATTTAGGATACCTTGGTATAATAGCCGGGATAGCGCCTATGCTTGGATTTGTAGGTACTATTGCCGGGGTCATCAAAATTTTCTATAATATATCGCTCGCCGATAACATAAGCATCGGGATTATATCAGGGGGGTTATACCAAAAAATGATATGCAGCGGGACCGGCCTGATCGTTGGCGTTCTGGCTTATACCGGGTACCATCTTTTACAGATGATGATCGACAGGTATATGATTAAGCTGCAGGAATCCCTTATAAGGTTTTTAAAAGCTTTCTGAGATGAATATCAGAAGAAACAGGCAATTCAAACCAGAGGTAAGCACCTCCTCACTGAATGATATTATGTTCTTTCTGCTTCTATTCTTCCTCATTGTTTCAACCCTGGCCAATCCGAATGTGATCAAAGTCCTCCTGCCAAATTCAAAATCTGCGCAGGACATAAACAAGCAGCAGGTCAACCTTACGGTTACGGCAGATAAAAGGTACTATATAAACCAGAAAGAAGTTCAGTTCTCGCAGCTGGAACAGCAGCTTGTCGACCAGACAAGTAATATTGAAAGCCCGACTATTATCCTGAGGTTCGCCAAAAGCCTGAATATTCAGGATCTTGTGGATGTCCTTGAAATTGGAGTAAGGCGCAACTTTAAACTGGTTATGGCAACGGAAAAGACATCCGCGCCCTGATTGTTTCCGGTTAATAATATTCGCTAGTACTCATCCGGCAGCTTATTAAGCTGCGCCAGCGTGAATACAGGGCCATCCTTGCAGACATAGACCTTCCCTATATTGCAGCGTCCGCATTTCCCGAAACCGCATTTCATTCGGTTCTCCAGCGTTGTAAATATATTTTCGTCACTAAAACCGAGCTTTGCCAGCACGGGGAAGGTGTACTTAATCATTACCGGGGGACCGCATACTATCGCTATTGTATCTTTTGAAGAAGGCGCAACCTTCTCGACAATTGTAGGAACGAAGCCTATTTCTCCTCTCCAGTCGGGTGATTCTCCTCCCGGGTCGACGGTTGTTACAAGCTTAACATCAGGACGGCCTCCCCAATCCTGCAGTTCATGCTTGTAAACGAGATCCTTGGTGCTCCTTGCGCCATAGATGATTGTCACATCTTTAAAATTATCGCGCAGGTCGAGAGCATTCCATATCACGCAGCGCATGGGCGGAAGAGCAATTCCTCCGGCAATGAAGAGAAGGCTTTTACCTTTCCATTCGTCCATTGGAAAAGTATTGCCGTAGGGACCACGGAAACCTATGATGCTGCCCTCTTCGCAACCCGAAAGAGCATTGGTTACTTTTCCCGTCTGCCTGAATGTGCATTCTATATATCCTTTTCGTGTCGGTGATGATGCAATGCAAAATGTCGATTCGCCAACTCCGTATACTGAATATTCGCCGAACTGTCCAGCCCTGAAATCGAACTTATTCTGATCGTCTTCATTAACAAATCTGAGCATGAANNGTCTTTACGCCGGGTGCCTCATAGGTAATCCTTTCAACCTTCATCAGGTACGGCATATACAGGTTGTTTGTCATAGAGCTGCCTCTTTTATTGAAATTAGATGTTCAAGAATATTCATATCCACCGGACATGCGCGGCTGCANNCTCCAGCGGGCTGATTGCACATTGCGCGGGTTATGGCCTGAAGTATGAAGTGTGAATAGCGAGAATCCGCATGAATCCCAGCATCTTACGCGCAATCCTAGTTTCCCGTGCGAGTCGTCCTGGATATCAAAGCAGGCGCACGTCGGGCATACGTAGGCGCAGGCTCCGCAGCCAATGCATTTAAGCGATTGCTCGACCCACTCCTCGCTATCAAAGAATTTTTCGAGCTTGCCATATATCTCCTCATGACTGAACATAACAGGTACCTCTGCAAGGAATTTCTCCTTTTCAATGTTTTCTGCCGTTTCAAAAAGATCAGGTGCAAGTGAAACGACTTTCTCTCCTTTTTCAGTCAGAATCTCTGCCAGGTAATCTCCATTCTCTCCCATCTGTGTGAAAAGGATATCGCTTCCTTTCGTGTTACCGGGATTACCTCCCACCGATGTACAGAAACAATATTCATCTGCTTTGCTGCAGCTGAACCCAAGAACTGTGACTTTTGAAAGACGGTTGTTATAAATCTCATCCTTGTAATCCCAGTTGAATATCGAGCTCAGCTCACCTATTCCCATCGCGTCGCAGGGTCTTATGCCCCAGAGCATTATTTCAGGTATCTGGTCAGGGTCAATTCCCTTGACCGACATACCATCTGCATTTTTGGAATAATCGAGTATCTTTTCAGTCCTGGGAAATGAAANNTCTGTCACTCTTCATGGCTACATTATAAAATTATCCTTATCATCAGGTTTATATGTCGACATCAGGTGGTCGGCCTTAATAGAAGGCTGATATCCTCCGAAATGCTCTTTTGCATCTATCAGCATTCTCTTTGTAAGAAGATTAAGAGGAATGCCAAGAGGGCAGGCATTATAGCATGCATCGCAGTCGACGCAGCGGCCGGCAAGATGTATTGCCCTCATCATATGCCACTCGAGATTGCCGAGATCATGTGATGGAACCGGTATCCACTGCGGCTGGTTGAATTCTACCGTGCACTTGTGGCAATAGCACATAGGGCAGGCAGCCCTGCAGGCATAGCATTTAAAGCAGGGCGAAAGCTCCTCTATCCAGAAATTCCAGCGCTCCGAAGGAGTCATTTTATTGAGCTTCTCAAGCTTTTCGCTGTATTTTGCTTCAATCTCAATTTCGTATTTGTGGACAAATGCTTCAACCTCAGCAATATCTTTAAATTCAATCATAGTGCTTTCGGGTGTAATGCCCAGGACAAGAAGATTATTATCGCTAACCTGGAATTCCGAGGCAAGCTGAATGATCGCTCTCATCACCGGCAGTGTGGCTGCAATGGCCATTTTGCCTTTGGCTTTCACTTCTGCCTTGGTAATGTAAGAAGCAAGGTTCATTATGCATCGGCTGTCGAAAATAAGTTTTTCTGCCGCCTTGGGCTCTTCGGCAAATAGAGCGCGGGTCCTGCCTGCGGTGCCATTCTCATAACCGATCACTACTTTTACAGTTCCGGCTTCGAGAAGCTCTTTTGCCCGTTTTCTCAGTTCATCCATGTATCACCTCCTTTACCGGCTTTTTAGCAACTTTTTTATATTCGTCGTAAGGTCCCAGTTCGCGTACTGCAGTCACTGTTGAGTTTACGATGTTGGCCCATTTTGCTCCTTCGGCAGCTGATACCCACGAGAATTTTATCCGCCTGATATCAATTCCCATGAAGTCGCATAATGAACGGAACATTATCCATCTCCGCCTGGCATGAAAGTTTCCTGAGGTATAATGACAATCGTTGGGATGACATCCGGAAACAATAATGCCGTCAGTACCTTCATCAAAAGCCTTGATCAGCAGCATATAATCGATGCGCCCTGTACAGGGAAACCTCACTATACGGACATTTGAGGCATATTTAATGCGGCTGGTGCCTGTCAGGTCTGCACCTGCATAGGTACACCAGTTGCATACAAATGCCACAATTTTTGGTTCAAACTCAGCCATTAATTCTTAATATTAATATTCATTCAATAATGCCATCACTTCAGTATACATCTGTTCATGTGTATAGCCTTGCAGATCAATTGATTTTGTACGACAGAAAGCGACGCATGTGCCGCATCCCTGGCATAGTCCCGGATTCACCCTGGCAAGAGTCTTAATTACCTCTCCTGCCCTGTTTTTAATTTCCTCCTTCTCAATAGCCTGATAAGGACATGCTGATACACAGAGGAAGCAACCAACACATGATGAATAAACAGGCGGAGCCATGCGGTTCACAACAGCGATCAGAGGATCCCGGGTCAGTTCGTCCTGCGAGAAGAGACAGGCAACCTTAACTGCAGCGCCTGATGCCATTGATACCGACTCAGGAATATCGCGCGGCGCCTGGCAAGCACCTGCAAGGAAAATTCCTGCAGTATTCGTCTCAACCGGTTTCAGTTTCGGATGAGCCTCTGCAAAGAATTTATATGCATCATAGGATACGTGAAGCTTCTGGGCAAGCGCTTCCGCATCGTTGTTGGCGACTCCGGCAGTTGCCAGAACCACCATATCTGCTTCAATGTCGACAGGCATTGCACCGAGAAGAGTATCAACGCCTTTTACTATCAGCTTGCCGTTCTTCTCATATATCCTTGAGACTCTGCCACGCACATAATTAACGCCGTCCTCTTCGATAGCACGTCTGACAAACTCTTCGTAATTCTTCCCTCCTGCCCTGATATCCATATAGAATACGTAGGATTTGCCTCCGTGAACCTTGTGCTGGTAAAGCATTGCATGCTTGGCAATATACATGCAGCATATCTTTGAACAGTATGGAATTCCCTTAGCCTCGTCACGCGAACCGGCACATGCAACAAAAACAATATTTTGCGGCACTTTACTGTCGGAAGGTCTGCGTATCTCGCCGAGTGTCGGCCCTGATGCTGACGCCAGCCTTTCAAACTGCAGACCGGTGATCACATCCGGATATTTGCCGTAACCGTATTCAGGGAAGAAATCGGGCTGTTTGACAGAGAAACCTGTTGCAAGAACAATGGCACCTATCTCAACTTCCTCAATAGTATCTTTCTGGTCGAACCTGATTGCCTGTGTCGGGCAAACTTTCTCGCAGATGCGGCATTTACCCTTTAAATAATAAGTGCAATGTTCCCTGTCGATGACAGGTTTATTTGGGACAGCTTGAGGGAATGGTACATATATTGCAGTCCTCATGCCGAGGCCTTCATTGAATTCGCTTGGTATTTTCTTGACAGGACATTTGGTGGTGCAGAGTCCGCATCCGGTACAAAGTTTCTCGTCGAGACTCTTTGATTTTCTGCGGATCTTTGCCTTGAAATTTCCTATAAAACCTTCAATACTCTCAAGTTCGGCATAGCTGTACAGAGTTATATTGGGATGTTGGGCAACCTCAACCATCCTTGGAGTAAGGATACATTGAGAGCAGTCGAGTGTCGGAAATGTCTCAGAAAGCTGCGACATATGGCCACCAATGGAAGGATCCTTTTCGATCAGGATAACTTTATGACCGGTATTTGCAATGTCGAGGCTTGCCTGAATGCCTGCAATGCCGCCACCAATTACCAGCGCGGTTTTTGTGACAGGTACTTTTATTGCATTCAGAGATTGGTTGTACTTTACTTTTTCAACCAGTATCCTCACGAGGTCAATAGCCTTTTCAGTTGTAGCCTCTCCTTTTTCGTGAACCCATGAAACATGCTCACGAAGGTTGGCCATCTCACACATATATGGATTTAAACCGGCTTCAGCACATGCTTTTCTGAATGTCGGCTCATGCATCCTCGGTGAGCAGGCGGCAACGACTACACCGGTCAGCCCTTTCTCGGCAATCGCGCTCTTTATAAGACTCTGTCCGGGATCGGAACACATGTACTTATAATCGACGCTGTAAGCCACACCGTCTAATTTACCCGATGTCTCCGCAACCCTTGCACAATCGACCGTTGCACCAATATTCTCTCCGCAATGACAAACGAATACTCCGATTTTTGACATATGATTGTCTTAATATACTATTTAACTATATAACTTTTACACTGTTACTTTAACAAAATGCCTGTTGAGTCCAAGCTCTTTCTTATCGAGCCCTATGGCAAGTCCCAGAGCCTGTGTTACATACAGAACAGGAATATCGACCTTCTCTCCCAGGTATTCATTTATTTCTTTCCTCCGCATATCGAGGTTAGAGTGGCACATCGGGCAGGCAACAATTATTGCTTCTGCCCCCCGGTCCTTTGCATCACCGACTATCAGTCCCGAAAGCTTTCCGACGGAATGGGTCCTGGAAACCGAGAGCCCTGCACCGCAGCATTCGGTTTTAAATGCCCAGTCTATCGGTGTTGCGCCCGCTTTGAGCATAAGCTCATCCATAGACTGAGGATCTTCTTCACGATCAAACTTTAATATTTCATGAGGTCTCACCAGCAGGCATCCATAATAGCATGCCACTTTCTTGTTAAATGGTTTCACCACTTTTCCCTCCAGCCTGGGTGTAATATACTTATCGAGCATCTGGATAATGTTCAGAATGGTAACGGAACCTTTATATTCCATACCGTTTACCTCTGAAATTCTTGCCTTTAATGTCTGGTCGGCTGCAAGTTCATGCTGCGTGACCGTGAGTCTGCTATAGCATGCAGCGCATGGAACTACAATTTCACTCAGTCCCTGCTTTTCAGCCAGAGAAAGAATCCTGGCAGGAAGAGCAAGGGATAGTTCCCTGTTCATATTATGTGCTGCTGTCGCCCCGCAGCAGTTCCAGTCTTGGATCTCTTCTATAGCAATATCGAATGCTTTTGCAACGGCAAGAACTGATTCAGCATATTCACGGGAGGATCCTTTAAGCGAGCAGCCCGGATAAAATCCTAGTGTCATATTTTCAGTCTTTATGTTTCTTACTTGTTTTCCTGAAGATCGATGCAATGCCCGAGCGGTCCTTGATCATTTCAGGGAAGATATTAAGTTTACCCCTTTTCAGCATCGCCGGTGCAAGTGCCATGTCGTCTAGTATTTTCAGGGTACGGGCCTTGTAATCAACAAATAGTCCTATTTCATAAAGCCTTCCGGTATATCTTATCGAATCAAGGAAAGACTTATGGAAGGCAATGATCTCCTTTGCCTTGCGATTCACTTTTTTCTCAAGAAGTGCTTTCTGACGCAGCTGGTCCATCATCTTGGGAATATCGATGCTCATCGGGCAGCGAGCAAAGCACATCTCGCATGTGAGGCATACCCATATAGTAAAGGATCGTAGCACTTTCTCTTCAAGTGCCGGGTTTCCAGTCTGAAGCATTCTCATTACCATGCTGGGAGGATAATCCATTTCCAGGGCAAGTGGACAGCCGGCGGTGCATTTCCCGCACTGGTAGCACCTTGTGACCTTTACATCAGATTGTTCAAGCAATTCCGTTCCCAGTTCGGTAAGTGCTGAATGATGGTTATCTGAACTCATATTCTGTATATTTATTTCTAAAAGAAGGTCTTAAAACAGCGGCCGAAAATTAGTAATTAAAAATCAGAAAATAGTATGAAATAAATCATATTGCGGCTGTCTTACTTTAGTATTAGTATCCTTATTTTTTCCTGTAATAACACCCTTAGATAATACATGAAAATATAAGGAGATTCTTCGCTTCACTTCGTTCCGCTCAGAATGACAGATACTTGTGTTCTTGTTGAAGGGGTGAGGCTGGAGGCAATGCCTCCAGCCTCACCCCTTCAACTCTCCAACTCAATAAACAAATGTCATTCTGAGCGAAGCGAAGAATCTCACCATTTAGGTCGGTAAGTAGCCGTAAAAAAAGTTATATTTGGCAAAAGCGAATAACAATTTACTTGCCTGATCTTTTAGTGATAATTATCATTTTTAATAACTGTTAATAATTTCAAAAAGAATAAAAGAAATTATATTTTTGTGCGGCTTTCAATAAAACTAAAACCTGGCTCATGAGCAATCAATACCTTGTTTTATTCTTCCTCGTTGGGGCTATATTTGTAGGTTTGGTGCTTATCCTCTCCGGAATAATCGCCCCAAAATCAATCAATCCCCAGAAATTTGAACCTTATGAATGCGGTATTCCCACACAGGGAGTCACATGGCTTCAGTTCAATGTGGGGTATTACCTGTTTGCAATTCTCTTTCTTGTTTTTGACGTTGAGACAGTCCTTGTGTTTCCCTGGGCTGTTGTAATGAAGGAGGTTGGTATGACAGCTTTTATTGAGATTGTGATTTTCTTCTTCATACTGGGTCTGGGGTTATTATATGCCTGGAAAAAACATGCGCTGATATGGGAATAAAAGGAATAAAAAGAGAAGAGTTCATAGACAACGAGTCTCTTGATCTTTTAAAAGGATCAGGCTCAAATATTCTCCTGACAACAATTGATGATGTTATAAACTGGGGAAGGAAAAACTCCCTCTGGCCGCTTACATTCGCAACAAGCTGCTGCGGGATTGAGATGATGGCTACAGGAGCTCCGCGTCACGATTTTGCCAGGTTCGGCATGGAGGTCTATCGTGCCAGTCCCCGGCAGGCTGATGTTATTGTTGTAGCAGGAACAATTGTAAATAAAATGGCTCCTGTTCTTAAGAGGCTTTACGACGAGATGTCAGAACCCAAATATGTTGTGGCTATGGGTGCATGCGCCATCTCAGGCGGACCATTCTTCCTTAATTCATACTGCGTTGTAAAAGGTGTCGAGCATGTAATCCCTGTTGACGTATATGTACCCGGCTGCCCTCCACGTCCTGAGGCTTTATTATATGGTATGCTTCAGCTTCAGCGGATGATAGAAACAGAAAGCATTAAGTCGAGGAGGAAGCGTAACAGATCACATGACTCAAAATAATCCTTATATAAATGAACAAGACAGAACTTGTAATATTCGTCAAATCGCTTTCACAGGAATGTGAAGTTAAAGAGGGCAGGCAATTCGCCGAGGCAACAGTACCGGCCTCTTCACTGCACAGCCTTGCAGTTCAGCTCAGGGAGAAGGAAGTGTGCTCTTTCGATTTTCTGGTCAGCATAACAGGAGTGGATTACGGCCAGGATCTGGGTGCTGTTTACCACCTGCGATCAACGAAACATGGACATATGATGGTTCTCAAAGTCAGAACAAATGATCGGGAAAACCCTCATTTTGATTCAGTTACTGATATCTGGAAAAGTGCTGATTTCCTTGAGAGGGAAGTTTACGACCTGCTCGGTATAAAATTTACGAACCATCCTGATCTTAGAAGATTGTTTCTAGACAATTCATGGGGATTCCCTTTGAGGAAAGACTATGTTGATGATATTAATATTGTGACCAAGTAAAATATGGAAGAGGAGGTAAAACAAACCGGCATCAACGAACAGGAGGAGTACATTATTAACATGGGCCCCCAGCACCCATCCACACACGGAGTGCTTCGTCTCGTTCTTTCGCTAAAGGGCGAAGTAGTTAAAAATGTTGAACCTCATCTCGGCTATATCCACCGCGGCATAGAGAAAATGTGCGAGAGCATAACCTATCAGCAGATAATCCACCTGACCGACAGGATGGATTACCTCTCAGCTCACATAAACAATGAAGCTGTCTGCCTCAATGTCGAAAAAGCCCTCGAGGTCGAGATCCCCGACAGGATAAAAATTATACGTACAATAATGTCCGAACTTACACGTATCCAGTCACACCAGCTTTTCTGGGCTAGCTTCGGAATGGATCTGGGCGGACTTACATGTTTCTTTTACGGGCTCCGCGACAGGGAAAAGGTTCTCGATATCTTTGAGGAGACTTGCGGAAGCCGTATGATCGTAAGCTATAACTGTCCGGGTGGCCTTATGTACGATATCCATCCAAACTTCCAGAAACGGGTTAAGGAATTCCTTAAATATTTCCGGAAGAAACTTCCTGAATATGATCAGCTTCTTACAGGCAACGTGATCTTCAGGGAGCGCACCGTTGGCATCGGTAAGTTATCTCTTGAAGACGCCATTTCATATGGAGTTACAGGTCCTTCAGGAAGAGCTTCAGGCTTCTCTTGCGATGTCCGCAAGCATGAGCCTTACAGCGCCTACGACAGGGTCAGATTCAACGAAATCCTTTTCACTGAAGGAGATACTTTCCACAGGTATTTTGCTCGTATTCAAGAGATGAAAGAATCAATGAACATAATCGACCAGCTGATCGATAATATCCCTGAAGGCCCGTATGCAGTCAAGATGAAACCTGTTATCAAGCTGCCTGAAGGTGAATATTTTCAGAGAGTTGAGACAGCCCGTGGTGAGCTGGGTGTATATATTATAAGCGATGGCAATAAAAACCCGGTCAGGGTTAAATTCCGCTCTCCTAATTTTGTGAACCTCGGAGTTTTGAATCATATAGCCAGAGATTTCAAGATTGCTGACCTGGTTGCCATTGGCGGATCACTCGACATGATTATTCCGGATATTGATCGGTGACTGGTGACCGGTAACCGGTAGCCGACGACCTAAAGAAGAATATAGATATATAGTGAACACAAAATATTTAGAACAAAACATATGAATGAGGGTAAGGTATTTAGTTTATATGATTTCACTGCGTTAACCAAGTGGATTGACACCGGTCTTCATCACGCAATGTCGCCATTCTGGGCAGTGATCACAGAGTTGCTGATAATCGGTGTGCTCATTCTGATTTTTTATGCGCTGATTGGTTTGTTTCTCGTATATGCAGAGAGAAAAGTATGCGCATTCATGCAGAACAGGCTGGGACCTAACAGGGTAGGCCCTTTTGGTTTGTTCCAGACAATTGCAGATCTTCTGAAACTCCTGTTCGTTGAGCTCGTTCCGATCAAAAATGCCGATAAATTCCTGTTCAACCTCGCTCCTTTCATTGTAATTATTGCCTCATTCATGGCGATCGCTGCGATACCCTTTGCAAAAGGGCTGCATGCCATAGATCTGAATATTGGTGTTTTTTATGTTATGGCTGTATCTGCCATGGGAGTCATCGGTATTCTTCTTGCAGGATGGTCGAGCAACAATAAATACTCTCTTATAGGGGCAATGAGAAGCGGTGCACAGATTGTCAGTTATGAACTGTCAGTCGGACTTGCTCTTATCACAGTTGTGATTCTCGCCGGATCGATGCAGCTGTCTGTTATTGTCGAAGCACAGAGAGACGGATGGTTTATCTTCAAGGGACACATTCCCGCTTTCATCGCTTTCATCTTATTTCTCATTTCGAGCACTGCTGAGACAAACCGCGGCCCTTTCGATTTGGCTGAAGCCGAGTCGGAACTTACGGCAGGTTATCATACAGAATACTCCGGGATCAAGTTTGCATTTTTCTTCCTGGCCGAATTCATGAATATGTTTATCGTGGCATCAATAGCAGCAACAGTATTCCTTGGAGGCTGGATGCCCTTACATTTCGGTGCATGGGCAGCAGGCTTTAACCATGTGATGGATTTTATTCCGCCATTTATCTGGTACATCGTGAAGACATTCTTCGTGATCTGGCTGATGATGTGGTTCAAGTGGACATTCCCGAGACTCAGGATCGACCAGCTCCTGACGCTTGAGTGGAAATACCTGCTCCCGTTCAATCTTGTCAATGTGCTGGTAATGGCTTTTATTGTCCTTATGGGCTGGCATTTTTAGAATATACTTTTTAATATATATCTCTTTATGAAGAGCATTATTAATTATCTGAAAGAAGTCATTTGCGGGGTATGGTCTCTATTAAAAGGTATGGCGGTCACCGGAAAATATTTCTTCAGCCCGGGGCAGATAGTAACCCAGAAATATCCGAATAACCGCAAGAGTCTTGTAATGATGGAACGGTTCAAAGGTGAAGTGATCATGCCTCATAATGAAAAGAATGAACATAAATGCACCGGTTGCGGGATCTGTGAGATCAATTGCCCGAACGGTTCCATTGAGGTCATCTCCAAAATGATAACCACAGATGACGGGAAAAAGAAGAAAGCCATAGACAAGCATATTTATCGTCTTGGTATGTGCACCTTCTGTGCGCTTTGCGTAAAGAATTGCCCATCAGATGCTCTTGCTTTCGGACAGGAATTCGAACACGCTGTCTTCAACAGGGCACTGCTTATAAAAGTCTTAAATAAACCGGGTTCACAATTAATGAAAGGAGTTGAGTAATGAGTGCTAACCAGATAATGTTCCTTTTATTCGCTGTCGCGATTGTTACGTTTTCGATCCTGACAGTAACAAGCCGCAAGATCCTCAGGGCTGCGGTTTACCTGCTGTTTGTCCTGGTATCTACCTCGGGACTATATTTCATGCTGAACTATCAATTTCTTGCAGGAGTTCAGCTTACCCTTTATGCAGGCGGGATTGTTGTGCTGATAATCTTCTCGATTTTGCTTACAAGTCATATCAATCAGAAGTTTGAACTGACAGGCTGGAGAAAATCATTACTATCAGCCATCGCATCAGCTGCAGGTGCAATCCTGGCAATTACCTCAATTCTTGACTTCAGATTCGGAGCGACCAGGGAAGCAGCAATGGAAGTAAATATGCATTCTATCGGCAGAAATCTTCTCTCTCTCGATTATAATGGTTATATACTTCCGTTTGAAGTGATATCCATTCTGCTGATAGCAGCAATGGTAGCAGCAATCGTGATCGCGAAGAAAGGCGGTCCGGTTAAACAGGAGTCCCAAAACTTAAATCAGCAATAAGATGAATTCAGGTATCCCACTTCAGTTTTTCCTGATACTGGCCACTATAATGTTCTTCGTCGGTGTTTACGGTTTTCTTACCCGACGGAACCTTATTACGATGCTTATGTCGGTCGAGCTCATCCTTAATTCGGTGAACATAAATTTTATGGCATTCAACAGGTATCTCTTTCCTCACAAGATGGAAGGAATGTTTTTCAGCCTCTTCATAATTGCCGTTGCCGCTTCTGAAGCTGCAGTAGCTATAGCTATAATAATTAATATATACAGGCGCTTCACAACAATTAATGTTGAGGACGTGAATGAAATGAAGTACTGATTATTATTTAAGGGAGATATATTTTATGATAAATTTCACATACACCGTCTGGATCCTGGTTATACCTTTCCTGATGTTCATCTTCCTGGGACTTGCTGGTCATAAGATCGGACCGAAGCTTTCAGGATTACTGGGAACCGGAGCACTGGCTGTAATAACGGCATTGTCGTACATTACAGCATATTACTATTTCTTTGCAACTCCAAAAACAGCGGAGACTTTTAAAGCTATCGTGGCAGCAAACAGTACCTGGCTTCAGCTTACTGACAAGCTGCACATCGATCTGGGCGTCCTCCTGGATCCTATCTCAGTGATGATGCTGATTGTGGTCACTACTGTTTCTCTCATGGTTCATATTTACAGTACAGGTTATATGAAAGGAGAAAGGGGTTATGAGCGGTTTTTCGCTTTCCTCTCTCTCTTTACCTTCTCAATGCTGGGACTGGTAATTGCACCAAATATCTTCCAGATGTATATTTTCTGGGAACTTGTGGGTGTTTCATCGTACCTGCTTATAGGGTTCTATTATGAGAAACCATCGGCAGTGGCAGCATCAAAGAAAGCATTTATTGTGACAAGGTTTGCCGACCTCGGTTTCCTGGTCGGAATATTGCTGCTCTCCTTCCATACAAAAACTTTTGATTTCATCACTCTCACTGACCCTTCAGGGCCGGCAATAGCTATGGCAGGCGGCGCGTCATTTATGGGCCTGTCCGTCATTACATGGTCAATGATCTTTGTATATATGGGTGGTGTCGGCAAATCGGCAATGTTCCCGTTCCATATCTGGCTGCCTGATGCAATGGAGGGCCCCACCCCGGTATCTGCCCTTATTCATGCTGCAACAATGGTGGTGGCAGGCGTGTACCTGGTTGCCAGGATGTTCCCTGTTTATGCCCTGGCTGCACCCGTTGCACTTAATGTTGTGGCTTACGTCGGGGCTTTCTCATCCTTGTTTGCTGCGATTATTGCCTGCACCCAGACAGATATTAAAAGGGTCCTGGCATATTCAACGATATCACAGATCGGTTACATGATGCTTGCACTTGGAGTTTCAGGATATGGAGGCCATGAGGGACTGGGTTACATGGCATCAATGTTCCACCTGTTCACGCATGCAATGTTTAAAGCGCTGTTATTCCTCGGAGCCGGTGCAATCATACATGCTGTTCACACCAACCTGATGACCGAGATGGGAGGACTCCGCAAGTACCTTCCGATTACCCATCTGACATTTCTCATTGCCTGTCTTACAATTGCAGGAATTCCGCCTTTTTCAGGGTTCTTCAGCAAGGATGAAATACTTGCTGCAGCCTTTAATCATAATAAATTCCTGTTTGCCGTTGAATATGCTGTAGCAGGTCTTACGGCATTCTACATGTTCAGGCTTTATTTCAACGTTTTCTGGGGAAAAGAGACCCAATATAACCACACTCCTCATGAAGCTCCATTTTCAATGACCATACCACTAATAATACTGGCTTTAGCATCCATGTTCACCGGATTTATTCCTTTCAATAAGCTTGTTACCAGCAACGGGCAGGCCTTTGAATCCGGGATTGAATGGGGTGTGGCTATTCCCTCGGTATTGATCGGTTTGCTTGGAATAGGAATTGCATTTATAATGTACCGGAAGGAGACCTCAATTCCGGAAAAACTGGCTGCCACATTTAAGTACGGTTATAAGTGGGCATACAACAAGTTTTATATAGACGAATTATACATTTTTGTTACCAAGAAAATCATATTCAGATATATATCAGAACCGATAGCATGGTTTGACCGGCATATTATTGATGGCACAATGAATTCAATTGCAACTGTTACCCAGGTGATATCATTCAGGATCCGGAAATTCCAGTCTGGCCAGCTTCAGCAATATGCATTTGTTTTTGTTTCCGGGGTAATTTTGCTGTCTGTGCTTATGATATATGTATGGTACTGGTAATAAAATTGATAATGTAAGAACACTATGAATATTTTAACCCTATTTATTGTAATTCCGGTGCTTACCATCACCGGGATAATCTTAGTAAAGGATATTAAGCGGGTAAGGCTGGTGTCAAGTATCGGCATGGGGCTGCAACTTCTTCTGGCAGCGCTGCTGATCGTTCTCTACCTGATCCAGCGAAGAGCAGGGAACACTGAAGAAATGCTGTTTATCAAGGATTTTGTCTGGTTTAAAAGCCTTAATATTCATTTTGCCGTCGGAGCAGATGGTATCTCTGTGGCAATGATCGCTCTTACATCGATTGTCGTCTTTGCAGGCATTTTTGCCTCATGGGAAGTCGAATTCCTTACCAAAGAGTTTTTCGTTTCGCTCCTGTTACTGGCTACCGGGGTTTTCGGATTCTTTATATCGATCGATCTCTTCACCATGTTCCTCTTTTATGAACTTGCAGTAATACCAATGTATCTTCTTATCGGGATATGGGGAAGCGGTCCGAAGGAGTACTCGGC
>PMBC01000194.1:24964-45587 GCA_003152835.1 Bacteroidales bacterium
ATGACGTTTGTGGGTTTCGGAGTGCTTGGTGCTCTCTTCCCTTTCCATACATGGTCTCCTGACGGCCATTCATCAGCTCCCACTGCTGTTTCAATGCTGCATGCAGGAGTCCTTATGAAGCTCGGAGGCTATGGTGCTTTCAGAGTGGCAATATACCTGATGCCTGAAGCTGCAAAAGAATTATCATGGATATTTATTATCCTTACTTCTATCAGCGTTGTTTATGGCGCCTTCGGGGCTATGGTTCAGAAGGACCTCAAATATATCAATGCCTATTCATCTGTAAGCCACTGCGGACTCGTATTGTTTGCTGTACTAATGATGAACAAGACGGCTATGAACGGCGCGATACTCCAGATGATCTCACATGGATTGATGACAGCACTCTTCTTTGCACTTATCGGAATGATATATGGAAGGACACACACCAGAATGATCAATGAAATGGGCGGGTTGATGAAGATCATCCCATTCCTGTCGGTGTGTTATGTAATCGCAGGGCTTGCATCGCTGGGGCTGCCGGGTTTAAGCGGATTTGTTGCTGAAATGACAATATTTGTCGGCGCTTTCCAGCATCCTGATCTTTTCCACCGTATTGTGACAATAGTAGCGATTACTTCAATAGTAATTACAGCAGTTTATATCCTGAGGGTTATTGCGATCCTTCTTCTGGGTCCTTCGGGGAATACTCATTATGAGCACATTCCTGATGCAAAATGGTTCGAGAAGATATCAGCAGTTACTCTGATTGCAGTTGTTGCTGCCATAGGGCTGGCTCCGTTCTGGCTTTCATCAATGATCGGAACAAGCATGCAGCCCATAATTGACAGAATACTTGCAGTGAACCCATTCTGATCTAATTAAGTTAACAGGTACAAGAAAATATGAGTCTACAAAGTTTATTAGTAATGCGCCATGAATTGTTGCTTGCAGTTGCGGCGATGCTTATACTGATTGCAGAAATATTCACTTCCCCTGCCAGGAGAAAGTCGATAAATCTTTTTGCCATAACCCTCTTTGCAATAATAACTATAGCAGGATTTATTCCTGTCAAACCGGTGGGCGCATTGTTTGGCGGAATGTATGTTTCGACAAATGTGGCCACTCTGATGAAAAACATCCTTAATATAGGAGTGCTGCTGATCCTGATCCAGTCGGTCACATGGCTGAAAAAAGATGAAAACGCAGACAGGGTTAGCGAATACTTCATGCTTATCATGTCGACTCTTATCGGTATGGACTTTATGATCTCAGCAGGTCATTTTCTGATGTTCTATATCGGGCTTGAACTTGCCACGATACCTGTTGCCGCGCTTGCAGCCTTCGAACGGTATAAAAACAAATCAGCTGAGGCAGGTATTAAACTCATCCTTACATCGTCATTATCATCCGGCATACTTCTATATGGATTATCAATGATCTACGGCACCACAGGGTCTCTCTATTTCTATGAAGTATCAAGGCTTTTCACGGGTAGTAGCCTCCAGATCCTCGGGTTTATTTTCTTCTTTGCTGGCATGGCATTCAAGATATCAATCGTTCCTTTCCATCTATGGACCGCTGATGTCTATGAAGGAGCTCCGGTTAACATTACATCATTTCTCTCCGTCATTTCAAAAGGTGCTGCGATATTTATTTTTGTCATTATCCTGTACTCCGTATTTCCAGTTATAATGGCAACATGGCAGAAAACAATCCTAGTCACCTCTATCCTTACAATGACGATAGGCAACCTCTTCGCAATCAGGCAGCAGAATATTAAGCGATTCCTGGCTTTTTCATCTATCTCACAGGCAGGATACATACTTGTCGGTATGATTGGCGGAAGTCAGCTCGGAATGGCATCGGTTATTTACTATATTCTTGTATACATCTTTTCAAACCTCGGTGCATTCGGGGTTGTGATAGCAATCTCCAATGCTACCGGGAAAGAGAATATTGACGATTATAATGGACTCTATAAAACAAATCCCAGACTGAGCCTGATAATGACACTGGCCCTCTTTTCCCTTGCAGGCATTCCGCCGGTTGCCGGATTTTTCGGGAAATTCTTTCTGTTTGCTGCAGCAGCCGAAAAGGGATTTTACTTTCTTGTCTTAGTAGCAGTTTTCAATACAATAATATCGCTCTATTATTATCTGCTTGTGGTAAAAGCAATGTTTATTAACAAGAATGATGATCCGATAACAAGTTTCAGGAGCGATTTCCCGACCCGGTCTGCACTTTTAATCTGTGTTGCCGGTATTTTTATTACCGGCTTTGCCAGTGTAATTTTTGAAGTAATCAAAGAAATAAGTTTTGGCAACTAATTGTTTTTAAATATGGCAATCAATAATGCAAAACATATTGTAGGTGAGATTGACGGAGTAAGATGCACTATAGTGGAATCCGGCGCCTCAATTGAAAGAGCTGCATTCCTGACTCAGCTTCTTGAATACAATAAGCTTGAAGTAAAGGAGCAGAAGGTTGTTTCTGAAGTTCCTGGTGAAGAACCCAGGTACACAATTGGCGTCACCAGCATGCTTTTTAATCCTGTGTTTTCAATTTATGAATGCCAGCTGAAAACACCTGAAGGCAGCTATGTTACTCCCGGTTACTGGAAGCAGGAGTGCATTGATTGTGATCCGAGGTATTGGTTAAAGAGATAATCATCCAGATAATCTGAATAATCTTTTTATCATTTTTAATTCAAAATCTGCGCTAATCCGCGCGATCAGCGGGAAAATATTTTTATGTCTCCCGCAGATTTCGCTGATTACATAGATTATTATAAAGTATCGTCGTTCCAGATTTCCCAGGATCGTTCTGCCTGGGAGTAGAGCATTCTCAGCCCGGTGATAATTTTACAGCCCCTCTCCTTTCCCATTTTCAGGAACATTGTGAATTCGGGGTTATAGACAAGGTCAAAAAGTGTATGCCTTTTGTCAAGGAGGCTGAAGTCAATATCAGGTTTACTTTCTATATCAGGGAACATGCCAAGAGGCGTGGCATTGACTATCAGGTCTGTATCTTCCAGAAGTTTAGCATTGATCTCTTCATATCCCTGGATTCCTTTCCTTCTAGTTCTGGAAACCATCAGCACTTTGAAGCCCATGTTTTTCAGAGTCCAGGATACAGCCTTTGAACCGCCTCCTGTGCCAAGGATAAGAACGGTACCCTTCCTACCGGAAAAAGATGAAAGAACTGAATCCCTTATGCCGACAACATCGCTGTTATAGGCATATATCCTTGATTTTCTTCCTTCCCTTCTGATCTTTAATACATTAGCTGCGCCAATCTCCCTGACAATATGGTCTGTCTCATCAACATATTTCAGTATATCAGCTTTATATGGAATTGTTACATTGAGCCCGCAGAGGTCCGGGTTGGAAGTGATCAGGTCCGGAAAACTATCGAGGGATGAAAGCGGGAAATTATCATATGAACAGCCTGCTATATTTTCTTCAGAAAATTTTGCAGCGAAATATTTCTGAGAGAAAGAGTGTCCCAGAGGATACCCGATCAGGCCGAATTTTCTCATTGAGGGGATGAAGTTAGTGGTTGGGCAGTGTCACTTGCTCTGCATCTTATCAGGAAGAAACTGGAAGAACGTATCTCCGCGAAGTCCAAGGCGAAGTGTCTCCAGAGGTATGATCTCATATGGGGCGATATTCCCAAGGTTTACATTGGCTCCGAAATGTTTAATGAACCATGCCTGCTGATCCTTCAGAGGGGCCTCCCATATTATATTATCAAGCTTTACATGTTCTGATATTGCTCCGATTATCTTACTATTTATTGAGCCATCCTCATTATAGATGCCTGTTGTGCCTGATTCCCTGGCCTCTGCAATTACTTTTACCGAACCTGCTTCCAGCTCAGATTTCATCAATGCAACCCACTCATCAGGAGAATAAACCACCTCTTTCTTCTTTGAGCCTACTTCCGAGATCACTGTTCCTCGTTTTGAGAGGATCTTAATATACTCCAGTTTCTTCTTATGTTCAATATCATACGATCCGTCGGATACCTCAACCAGGTCTATCGCATGCTTATCAAGGAATTTAATGAATTCCCTGAACATATCCCTGATTACAAAGGCTTCAAAAAGAGTTCCGCCAAAATATGGAACCACTCCGGCTTCCTTATATATCCTGATTTTTTTCTTTAATCCCGGAGTGATAACTGAAGTTCCGAACCCAAGTTTCACAAAATCGGTATACTCGCTGCCAACAGACATAAAGTCTTCAGCTTCTCTGATGCTAAGCCCTTTATCCATTACCATTGTGAGGCCTGAATTCCTTGGTTTAGCAGGACGTTCCGGTAAAAACGGGAGTATTGTTTTCATAAATTAAATAGCTATGTGTAGTGTTTTCAGTTAAGATCAGCCGATTTTAAAAGCCTGGCAATCTTCCTGGTAAGCAAGGCCGGAGGAAATAATTCAGAGTACTCTTTGAATATATCCTTATCAATATCAACAGCCAGTGAGATGTGTCTGAATGCCTTGTCAGCAGCTCCCGTATGAAGGTAAAGCGACGCCATGATATAGTTTATCCCCGGGACATCACCCGTGACCTTATATGCATGTTCAAGGTAAGGAATTGCCTTCCCGGAGAGGTTCTCCTTCAGGAGTATCCTTCCGAGGTCGATCCATACATCATCATAATATATATCGAGCTTAAGCGCTTCTCTGAAGCAGCTCAATGATGATTTAATCTCACTTTTCACATAATGGGCTTTCCCAAGGAGGTACCAGAATTCAGGGTTTTCATCGTCGAGTCGTACTGCTTTTCTGAAATAAATGAGGCTGTCGTCGGCATTGCCTGAATTCAGTTCTATAACTCCAAGTCCGAACCATGGATCAGCAAATTCAGGGGCAAGATCAATAGCGTCGTGATAATATTTTTTAGCCAGCGTAAGGTTGTCACACCTCTCGTAACATTCTGCCAGGTAGGTCATTGATTCAAAACTATCTGGCTCATTTTCAAGATATTCATGATAAACAGGTATTGCTTCGGCATACCTGTCAAGATTGCTCAGTATGTTCGCTTTGTTGAAAAGGGCAAAGGTGTTTTCAGAGTTAATGGCCAGTGCATAATCATATGCTTCCATTGCGTTCTCTGATTGTTCAAGCTTGTTGTAGATAATCCCCAGGTTGTACCACGCAGAGTCTGAGAAAGGTTCTGCTTCAAGATATCTCAGGTAAAAAGAAATACTGTTTGCATAATCTTCTGTTTTCTCGTAGGCATAAGCAAGATCATAAAGATGAGCGTTGAAATTAGGCTCCCTTTCCATAAGCTGGATAAGATAAGGGATAAGCTGTTCATAATAATTCAGGTTTTGCAGTACTGATACTATGGCAAACAGGATATTCTCAATATCATCTGAATCGAGCGACAGAGCATAATCGAACATCTTCCTGGCTCCCTGGATATCTCCAAGCATCCCCATGGCTGTTCCCTTGGCTACATAAATCTCATGGTTCCCCGGTTCAATATGCTCAAGCTTCTTAAGGATCCTGAGAGTTTCAACTGCACGGCCCTTGTCAAGCAGGACTTTGGCTTTCCTTAGCTGGATAGATACAGAGTGCGGATGCTGTTCAGTAGCCATCGACGCTGCCTCAAAAGCCTGCGCCGGGTTATTTGATTCAATATAGTAGTCTATTATTGACTCGAATTCAATGACATCAAAGAAATAATTTTCATTATTCCTCCGCATCCTTTCAAACTTCTGGACAGCCTGCTTGACCTCTTCCTCATACGGGTATCCGAACTTGTCCTCTTCCATCGTTCATGCTGTTACGATACAAAAATAATACTAATTCTAATAGTGATCATCCGGCCTTTCTTCAATTATCAACAAATTTATTATTTTATAAACATCTTATTTCCAGATCAATACGAACTAAAATGTTTTTTTGGCATTTTTTTATTCAATAAACGCAACCTCGCGGCCATAATATTCATCTTATTTATTGTAAAGACATTTACTATTACCCTATACCCAATTTACCCTAGAATTAACCTAAATTCTACCTCAGAAGAACCGGGCACCCACCCGGTTTTTCATTTAATACTAATTATTAATATCTTTACGTTAATATTATATGTTAACCTGCTTGCTATGAAAAAATCATCTGCAAAATTATCTTTAGCATTGGTTTCTAGCATATTAATCATACTAATTGCGTTTACGGGATGCAAAAAGCCAAAAAAGGTTAAATATCCATATGGAGTATTCCCCGATTCAACCACTGCCCTTACAGATATTAATTCAACTTACGACGATATTAACTCTGATTTGCTGTATGTTCTCAATGGCTCTAAATCATTGATCTTTTCTAGCAACAGGAATAGTTCCGGAGGCCAGTTTGATTTTGTCCAGGGCTCCATATCTTATATGTGGGATCAGACAAACGGAAATTTCTCCGTGGAATCCATGATTACAGAGGATGCATTTCTTACAAAGCTTCTCACGGCTGCAAACAGTGCAAATAACGAATATGGGCCATACAGCCTTTACAGTCCTGCCGACGGGTTTGAATACCTCTTTTTTGCATCGGAGAATGGCAGTGGCAATCTCGATTTCTATTACACTAAGAACAGACCTGTTTCAGTTGCATCAGGAACACTCCCTGATATTCTTGGGCCTTACCCTGCAACACTGTTAAATACATCAGGCGATGATGCCTATATCAGTTTTGATGCAAACCAGGATACCCTCTATTTCTCTTCTGCAGCAGGTGGAAATTTTGATATCTACCATAAATCCAGGTCATTGGATACAGCTCTTTCGGTCTGGATGAGTAAACCGTTCCGCTCTTTGGTTAAAGTCGACAGCATAAACAGCACTGGTGATGATAAATGTCCTTATGTATATAAAAAGTTAATGGTTTTCGCCTCCAACCGCACGGGAGGTATGGGTGGGTTTGATCTGTACTATTCTCGGTTCAGGAACGGCAAATGGAATACTCCTGTTAATTTCGGACCTGAAGTCAATACTCAATATAATGAATACAGGCCGGTAATCGGCTATAACAATTCATTTCTGAATCTCTATATGATCTTTTCATCCGACAGACCGGGAGGGAAAGGTGGTTATGACCTTTATCTTAAAGGAATCTGACAGCCGGATTTGCCTAAGTTGTGTTCTACCTCTTCATTTTAGCTGCCAGAAGTGTATTTCTGAGCAGTGAGACTCTTGTCATCGGGCCAACCCCGCCAGGCACTGGTGTGATAAAGGAGCACCTCGGAGCCACATTTTCAAAATCGACATCGCCTGATAACCTGAATCCGCTTTTTGTACCGGGAGCAGGAATGCGAGTGGTACCGACATCTATTATGACAGCTCCTTCCTTTACCATTCCGGCTTTCACAAAACCCGGAGAGCCCAGGGCAGCTATAACTATATCTGATTCTTTTATTATATCCGGTAAATTTTTAGTCCGGCTGTGGGCTACAGTAACTGTCGCATCCATGCCTTTCTGAGAAAGCAGGATGCTTACCGGGCGGCCTACAATATTGCTTCTTCCAAGCACAACACATTTTTTCCCGGATGTTTCAATTTGGTATCTCCTGATGAGTTCAATAATTCCGAAGGGTGTAGCAGGTATAAAACCTGGAAGCCCTATAACCATTCTTCCCAGGTTTACAGGATGAAACCCGTCAGCATCCTTGGAAGGATCAATTGATTCAATAACCTTATTTTCAGATATGTGGGCCGGTAAAGGCAGCTGGACAATAAAGCCATCAATATCACTGTCGTTGTTCAGGTCCGCTATTTTTTCGAGCAAAACAGCCTCGGGAGTATCCTTTTCGTACCTGATGAGAGTTGAATGGAAACCTACCTCCTCGCAATCCTTAACTTTATTTGCAACATAGGTCTGGCTCGAAGGGTCGTCTCCCACAAGGATTGCTGCAAGATGAGGGATCTTTTTCCCTTCATTCTTAAGTTTCAGAACTTCACCTGCAATCTCCTTCCTTATTTCAGCAGCTGTTTTCCTGCCGTCGATTATTGTGTACATATCTGGATATTATCTGCGTCCCATTAACCTGGCTGCACTTCCACCCTTTGTGACCATTTTCATCATCTTGCGGGTCTCATCAAACTGCTTTAACAGCTTATTCACCTCCTGAACGCTCGTACCGCTTCCCTGGGCTATCCTCTTTCGCCTGCTTCCATTCATCACAACCGGGTTCGACCGTTCCATAGGTGTCATACTTTTTATTATTGCTTCTATATTCTTGAAGGCATTATCGTCAATGTCAAGGTCTTTTATTGCCTTTCCTACACCGGGGATCATTCCCATAAGGTCCTTGACGTTACCCATCTTTTTAATCTGCTCTATCTGGGAAATAAAATCGTTAAAGTCGAACTGGTCNNTCGGCCATTCGAACAGGATAGAACATATCAATTGCATCGAGCTTCTCGCCAGAGCTCACAAATTTTATAGGCTTATTTACCACTGCCCTGATTGAAAGTGCAGCTCCACCTCTTGTATCGCCATCAAGCTTCGTGAGCACGACACCATCGAAATTCAATCTTTCATTAAATTCCCGTGCCGTGTTGACGGCATCCTGGCCGGTCATCGAATCAACTACAAAGAGGATTTCATGCGGAGAAACTGCATCTTTTATGGAGGCGATTTCATTCATCATCTCCTCGTCTACAGCAAGTCGTCCTGCTGTATCTATGATTACAACATCGTTCCCGTTCTTTTTAGCCTCTCTAACAGCATTCTTCGCTATTTGAACGGGATTCATGTTCCCGTCTTCGGTATAGACAGGGACCTCTGCCTGTGAACCTATAATTTTAAGCTGCTCGATAGCTGCAGGACGATAAACGTCGCCTGCCACAAGCAACGGATTTTTGCCGCGCTTGATCTTTACCCATTTTGCCAGTTTTCCGCTAAAGGTTGTTTTACCTGAACCCTGCAGCCCTGCTATAAGGATGACCGAAGGATTGATCTTGATATTAATGTCAGTCTTGTCGCCCCCCATCAGTTCGACTAGTTCATCATGGACTATCTTGACCATCATCTGTGATGGGTTCACTGACTTAAGAACTTCCTGCCCCAGCGCCTCGGATTTGACGGAGTCGGTGAATTGTTTTGCTATCCTGAAGTTGACATCAGCATCGAGAAGTGCCCGCCTGACCTCTTTGAGAGTCTCAGCTATATTTATCTCTGATATTCTTCCCTGGCCCCTGAGTATCTTAAAGGATTTCTCCAGCCTTTCACTTAAATTCTCAAACATCTTGCAATCAGGTATATAATATTAATGTATTTACATTCTTTCTGGCATCTCGATCCCCAGAAGATTCATTCCTGAGCAGAGTATAGAGCTCGTAACTTTTGACAGGGCAAGCCTGAAGTTGCGCCTGGCTGGATCTGGTTCGCCGAGGATTGAAAAATCGTGGTAGAACTGGTTATACTCTTTAGAGAGCTCATAGCAGTAATTGGCCACTAAAGCAGGGCTGTAGCTGTCAGCTGCCTCGCTAACTGTATCAGTAAATCTCCTTAGAAGCCTGATAAGGTTTATCTCTTTCTCTTCTGCTTTAATATTGCCATAATTATTCCGATCGAAACTGATTCCTGTCTGGTCCGCTTTCCTGAAAACCGACTTTATCCTTGCATATGTATATTGGATAAAAGGACCAGTATTCCCATTAAAATCAATCGATTCGGAAGGGTTGAACGTCATATTCTTCTTTGGATCGACTTTGAGAATGAAATATTTCAGAGCTCCTAATCCAATTTTTCTGAAAATCTCATCTTTTTCAGTATCAGCAAAATCAGATAGCTTTCCCAGTTCCTGTGAGACCTCCCTGGCAGTTGTTATCATCTCAGATACCAGGTCATCTGCATCAACTATTGTTCCTTCCCGCGATTTCATTTTTCCTTCCGGAAGCTCAACCATGCCATATGAAAAATGAAACAATCCGGCGGACCATTCATAGCCCATCTTTTTAAGAACTGCCTTAAGTACCTGGAAATGATAATTTTGCTCATTCCCCACAACATAAAGGCATCTGCTGAAGCCATATTCATCATGCCGCAAGACTGCCGTTCCAAGGTCCTGGGTCATATAAACTGCAGTGCCNNGGAAAGTACCAGGTCTTTGCCGGTTTTATAAGTTTCCGATTCGTAGTATATCTTGTCAAAATCGACACCAAGTTTCTTATAGGTTTCATCAAAGCCTTTATAAACCCACGAGTTCATCATCTTCCACAAGTCCATTACGTCTTTGTCTGCGGCTTCCCATTTTAAGAGCATTTCCCTTGCCTCCTTCATTAACAGGGCTGAATTCCTGGCATCTTCCTCACTGATTCCCTTTGCCATAAGTACACTGGCCTGGAGCTTTAACTCCTTCTCGAAAATGACATAATATTTACCCACAAGGTGATCGCCTTTCATGCCTGATGAAGCAGGTGTTTCGCCATTCCCGTATTTCAGCCACGCCAGCATCGACTTGCAGATATGAATCCCACGGTCGTTGACTATGTTAGTTTTAATGACTTTATGCCCGCAGGCAGAAAGTATCCTGAAGAGGGAGAAGCCAAGAAGGTTATTCCTGATATGGCCAAGATGCAGGGGTTTATTTGTATTGGGAGAAGAATATTCCACGAGGATTACCTCCGGGGAATGAACACGGCATCTTTCTAACAGATCACTTTCTGTTTCCATCTTGCGGAAATAATCTATCCACCATTCATCAGAGATTTCAAGATTAAGGAAGCCTTTAACAACATTAAAACCGGAAACCGCAGGAAAAGTCGCTGCAATATGGCTTCCGATCGTCTCTCCTGTTTTTTCCGGAGTGTTCTTCGAATATCTCAGCAAAGGAAAAACTACCAGGGTAAAATCTCCTTTAAAATCCTTCCTGGTCTCCTGTATCTGGATAAGGTCATCACTTACATCAGTATTGTACAAAACCTTTAAAGTTTCCCTTATCCTCTCCTTTAGAATGTTCTCCATCATTCTTCTTAAATTTCAGCCGCAAAGATAATATATTAATGTATTGGCGTACACCAAAACAAGATCAAAAACCGGATCTGTCAAAAGTGATAAAGGTCATTATTCTATTTAAAAGGATTGAAATATTTGACGACCGGACATTTCTTTTTGATAAATAGTTGAGATTTAATAAAAAAGTAATTATATTTTTGAGAGTGTTTTTAATTAGAAAATAGAATTTATTGTCATTACCAGGTGGAACTGAAGAATTTATATATTGAACCAGGCAGCAAAACTCCCCAGATTGATCTCAACTCTCTTTCGGGCGAACTTATTTTTTCTGGCAGGTCAATCCCTGAAAATGCTGCAAAAATCTATGAAGATGTGCTGAAATGGATAACTCTATATACAGCTAATCCCAAACGCACTACCAATCTTCGCCTGAACCTTGAGTATTATAATACGGCATCCACCATCTGGATTGCAAAAATTGTAAAGGCTCTATGTACCATAAAAGAATCCGAATTCACGGTTATTATCCATCTTTATTTCAATATTGAAGAGTTCGACGCAATGGAAGCCGAAGACCTGAAAGATGAGCTCAGCCCGATCATCGACATGATTGGTATCACAACCGTCAGCCTTGGAATTAAAATATACGGAACAGACGATGACGGGCATGTCCTTAAAGAATCGATGGTGCTGATTTGAAACAAATCATTCTTAATTTCCCTTTCTTCATTTTTTTGGCGTAACTTTATTACGCAAAAACGTTATTTCTATATGCGTTCCATATTTATAGTTTTGTTTTCAATACTTACAATTATGGAAATTCATTCCCAGGATAAATCATTGGACCGGAAGCCATATGCAGCTGGCAAATTCTATTCAGACAATAAGGATACTCTTAAAGACGACCTTGCAAAACTGTTTGCAGAGTGTAAAAAGCCGTCAGAGACTCTGAATGTGAGGGCTATTATTGCCCCTCATGCCGGATATGTTTTTTCAGGAAAGATTGCTGCTTCGGCGTTTTCAGTAACTTCGAAAAAAGGTGATTACAAAAATATATTTATTATCGGATCAAGCCATGTAATGGCTTTTGAGGGAGCATCCGTCTACAGTGAGGGAGATTATGTCACTCCACTTGGCAAAGCAAAAGTCAACAGGGAGATTGCCAATGAACTCAGGAAGAAATCCAAGCTATTCGATTTTTCATCCGATGCGCATTCACAGGAGCATAGTATTGAGGTTCAGGTCCCTTTTATACAATTTTATTATGATAAAACCCCTCCTATCGTCCCGATAATATTGGGAACCAATAGTCCAACTATTATCAGGGCAATTGCTGAAGCTCTCAGGCCATGGTTCACGCCTGACAACTTGTTCGTCATAAGCAGTGATTTTTCTCATTACCCTCCATACAATGATGCTGTCATTAATGATAAACTTACAGCCGATGGTATTCTTTCCGGCGACCCGGCCACCTTTCTTTCGGTTTTGAAAAAAAATGCGGCAAAAGACACCCCCGGGTTAGTCACCAGCATGTGCGGATGGACTTCCGGACTTACACTCCTGTATCTTACTGAGGGTAATAAGAATCTTGAATACAAGAGGATCGATTACAATAATTCAGGTGATTCTCCATATGGCGATAAAATAAAGGTTGTAGGGTATAACGCAATAGTACTTGTTGAAAAGAAGCTTGATCAGAAACCTGCTCAGAAATCTCCGGGGGAGGTAAGTTTTACGGAAGATGAAAAAAAGGAATTATTCACTATAGCAAGAAATAGTATAAAATCGAGACTCTTTGATGGAAAGGATCTCACTATTGATGAAAAGACAATTCCGGAAGCACTGAAACAACAGTTTGGGGTTTTCGTGACCCTGAAGATAAATGGAGTGCTCAGAGGATGCATCGGCATGTTTAAATCTTCTGATCCACTCTTTAAGCTGGTTAAAGAATCTGCCATTTCATCCGCCTTCGGAGATTCCCGATTCCCTCCTCTTTCAAAAGATGAATTCAATAAGGTTGAAGTAGAGATCACTGTCCTGGGACCGATGAAAAAGATTAACAATATAAATGAGATCATCCTCGGCAAACATGGCATATATATCAAGAAAGACTTCCACACCGGTACAATGCTGCCACAGGTTCCGATTGAATATGGATGGACACTTGAAGAGTTCCTTGGCTATACTTCAAGGGACAAGGCAGGCCTTGGATGGGATGGATGGAAGAGTGCTGACATTTATATATATGAGGGACTAGTTCTGGAAGAAAACAAGAAGTAACCATGTATCATGTTTTTGGAACCTGCTTAACTGTTTCCATATTATATTTTATCAGCTTGTGTTTCTGCCGCACCGGTTTTTATTCTATTTCACTTCACAGGAAAATCTGGAATTCAATCCTTGCAATTACACTGCTTTTTGTAGCTCTTGCCGGAGTATTCATGGCTTTGCAGATAAATTACAAGTGGAATATTCCATTTATAAAGCAGTTGATTAAGTGGCACGTTGAAATAGGTGTAGGTAGTACACTTATCTGCATTTTTCATTTTTCGTGGCACCTCCCCTATTTCAGAAATATTTTTTCAGTAAGTCAAACGCCCGCACAGACAATAAATACAGTTCAAATAAAGCAGGAATCGATTATTTCAAGCCTTTTGGTTACTGGATTCACAACCACTGCGGTTCAGGTTTTGCTGGTAAGGGAAATGATGAACATTACCGGTGGCTATGAGCTGATCACCGGCGTATTCCTGGGATCGTGGCTGATATCATCATCTGCAGGAGCTGTAATTGCAGGCAAATCAGGTCTCAATGATATTCGGAAGTTAAGCCTTATATTTTCCATAACGCCTTGTATATCATTATTATTGATGCTTCTATTCTCAAGGTTCTTCCTGGAAAGAGGAGAGACACCTTCATTTCTGGTAAGCATGATCTTTACTCTCATTGTGCTGCTCCCCTTTTGCCTGGTATCCGGATTTTTTTTTATAAAGCTTCTGTCATGCGCCAGGCAATCATATGAAATCACACCAGGAAAATCTTATTCGACTGAGACAATCGGAGCTGCAATTGCAGGGATATCAGTTTCAGTCTTAGCATCAGGAATTCTTAATAATTACCAGCTCTTCCTGCTGATTACCTTGTTATCACTGGCGTTCACTTTGCTGACATTTTATATTGAAGAGAAAAGAAAGAAACTGATACTAAAAATATTCTTTACAGTAATTATTTCGCTTGTTATAATATTTGATCCGGATATCCTTTTCAGGCAGGTGCTTCTTCATGGCTTGAAAGTCACTGATACAATGGACACCCCATATGGCAATATAACTAAAGGCAGTTATGCTCATGAAGCGGTTATATATTATAACCATAGACTCCTTGCCTACAATTATGACGCAATTGAAAGGGAAGAGGACATCCATTATGCCATGCTGCAGCGCGCAAATCCTGAAAATGTCATCATTATCTCTGGTAATCTCGGGTCATATCTTGCGGAAATTGAAAAGTATCATGTAAAAGGAATAACATTTCTTGAAAGAGATCCGGAACTTGTAAAAAATGCCAGAGAGGGTATCAGGGATATTCCAAAAAATCTTACGATTGAAAACGAAGATGCATTCAGATATATCAGGGAAAAAGGCAAGCAGGCAGATGCCATCATTCTTCTTCTTGCCCCTCCATCTACTCTCTCATTAAACAGGTTCTACACCAGGGAATTTTTTGCAGATGTTAAAATGAGGCTCAGGCAGGGGGGCGTATTTATGTGCTCTCCTTGTCCGGGTGATGATTATCTCAACCGCGAATCATTAAATCTTTGCTCCTCCGTTTATAACAGTCTTGCAAAAGTATTCCGGTTTGTAAAGCCGGTTCACGGACAAAAGCTATATTTCATTGCATCTGATGAAGAGGTGTCAGTAGCATTTTGCAGTCTGGCTGCGAAGCGGGGAATAAAAAATATATATGTCAGCCCTGACTATCTTGAGGATGATCTTACTGAAGCAAAATCAGAAGAAATATTATCGGCAATGATCCCTGGTGCCAGGCAGAACAGTGAGGCATTCCCTGTTGCAGCATTCCATTTCCAGGCCTATAATTTAAGCAGGAATATGAATGAGAAGTACCCTGCCATGGTACTCCTTGTATTGATCTTCGCACTCCCGGCATTCTCAGTCCGGAGGAAGAACATACTGATGTATTTCAGTGCATCTGCCCTGGCAGGTTTTGAGATAATCATGCTGCTGGCTCTTCAGCTTACTGCGGGAAATATGTACCAGATGACAGGTCTGTTTTTTGCAGCGATGATGGCCGGACTGGCGGCCGGTTCAGGATCAAAGCTGAAACTCCCTGATGGGATTTCAATGCGCATTCAGGCTCTTTTTCTGGTTTTCTATTATGCAGTCATTGGCATTTTCTTCAGCCAATTGCTGGAAATAAAGCACTCCTGTCCTGTAATATTAATAATAATCCTGACAACATTGCTGCCTTCATTTATAACCGGTCACCTGTTCCGTGAAATTTCAAATTCAGCTTCTGAAAAATCAGGCCCATCATCAGTTTACAGTGCCGATCTTGCCGGTTCCGCTTTGGGGTTTATTCTGGTCTCCGGAATATTAGTTCCGCTCCTGGGTATAAAGGCCTCGTTGTTTTTTCTCTCGATAATGATTTTTACTGGTTTTCTTTTTGGTGCAAACCGTAACAAATCGTAGTTTTATTTTCTTANNAGAGGAATAATGTGCAGGATATGTCCAAATGAATGCGTACTTAAAGAAGGGGAGATAAGCAAATGCAATAACCGGAAAGTTAAGGATTCAAAGCTTTGGACTATGGCGTACGGCAATCCTTGCTCGGTGAACATCGATCCCGTGGAGAAGAAACCGTTATATCATTTTTTTCCCGGATCCAGAGCATGGTCAATTGCAACGGCAGGATGTAACCTGGCGTGCCTCAATTGCCAGAACTGGACAATTTCCCAGTTAAGTCCCGATAAAACCAGGAATTATGATCAGATGCCCGAAAAAGTAGTTGATGGAGCTGTAAAAAGCAACTGCAGATCAATAGCTTATACGTACACCGAACCCGTAACTTTTTATGAATATGCGTTTGATACAGCATTGCTTGCAAGGAAGGCAGGCATCAAAAATATTGTAAAGTCAAATGGTTATATAAACCCCGATCCTTTAAAAAAGCTATGCTCAGTTATCGACGCGGCAAACATTGATCTTAAGGCTTTCAATGACAGTACTTATTTAAGGCTTACAGGCGGCAAGCTTCAGCCAGTTCTTGATTCCCTGAAAATTTACAGGGATATGGGAGTCTGGCTTGAGATCACTAACCTGATTGTCCCGCAATGGAGTGACAATCCGGATGAAATAGGCAAGATGTGCAAATGGCTCAGCGAAAACGGCTTTAAAGACACACCTCTGCACTTCAGCAGGTTTTACCCTACATATAAACTTGAACAGTTGCCTCCTACCCCGGCTGAAATACTTAAGAATGCCGTAAATACGGCCGCTGCAGAGGGATTGAAGTATGTTTACACCGGAAATGTTCCGGGCGATGAAGTATCCGATACCAAATGTCCTTCGTGCGGGAACCTGGTTATAACCCGGCAAGGCTTCAGGGTAACAGCCAATAATCTCAGGGAAGGCAAATGCAATAAATGCGGGAATGAAATCAGGGGAGTCTGGAACTGAAAATTAATATTTCTATTTAGCCGGGATGAAGCGATCAGAAGCAAAGGAAAGAATGGAAAGGCTCCGAAATGAGATTGAAGGGCATAATCGTAATTATTATGTTCTGAATAAACCGGTCATAACTGATTTTGAGTTTGACCTTCTGATGCATGAACTTGAAACACTTGAAAAAAAGTTTCCTGAGTTCACGTCCGATAGATCTCCAACCGGGAAAGTGGGAAGCGACCTAACCAATGATTTCAAACAGTATATTCATCAGTATCCTATGCTCTCCCTTGGCAACACCTACAACGAAGAGGAACTAAGGGACTTTAACAACAGGATTGAAAAAGCGACCGGTTCACCTGTCGATTATGTCTGTGAGCTGAAGTACGATGGGGCCTCAATAAGCATTATCTACAGGAATGGCAGGCTGTATCGCGCACTTACCAGGGGCGATGGGACCAAAGGTGATGATGTAACGCTGAATATCAGGACTATTAATAGTATCCCGGAAAAAGTAAAAGGAGAAAATGTGCCGCCTGAATTCGTGATAAGGGGTGAGATACTTATGCCCAGGGCTGTCTTTGAGAGGCTCAACGATGAAAGAACAAAAGATGGACTTCCTCCATTTGCCAATCCTCGCAATGCAGCTTCAGGAACTCTTAAAACACTTGATCCGAGGATCGTTGCATCAAGAAACCTGGATTGCAACTTTTATTTCCTTTTATCAGAGAATCTNNGGATTTATTGACCAGTGGGAATCGGAACGGAAAAAACTACCCTTCGATATTGATGGCGTTGTTGTTAAAGTCAATTCGCTTCAACTACAGGAAGAACTTGGCTTCACTGCAAAATCTCCCAGGTGGGCTATAGCTTATAAATACAAAGCAGAGCGGGCCTCGACAAAATTATTGTCGGTCTCATTTCAGGTTGGAAGAACAGGAAACATAACTCCTGTTGCAAATCTCGAACCAGTATATCTGGCTGGGACAACTGTCAGGCGCGCAACACTCCATAATGAAGATCAGATCGCAATGCTTGATCTTCATCTTAATGATACTGTCTTTGTTGAAAAGGGAGGTGAGATAATTCCAAAAATTGTAGGTGTCGACCACTCAACAAGGAATGAAGACAACATTGAAATAAAATTCATCTCGACCTGCCCTGAATGCAGTACTCCTCTCGTCAGAAATGAAGGGGAAGCAAATCATTTCTGTCCGAATTACCTGCATTGTCCTCCCCAGCTTAAGGGCAGGATTGAACATTTCATCAGCAGGAAAGCCATGGATATTGATGGCCTTGGAGAAGAGACAGTGGATCTTCTTTTCAGTCAGAAACTGATAAGAACTTACGCTGACCTCTACGCTCTTAAAACAGAGCAGCTCATTCCTCTTGAACGGATGGGAGAGAAATCTGCATCAAATATTATTAAAAGTATCAGGGATTCATTGAAAGTGCCTTACAGCCGTGTCTTATATGCCTTGGGCATCAGACATGTTGGAGAAACCATTGCCAGGACTATTGCCGGAAGATTCAGAACGATTGATGAGCTCTCATCAGCTTCCATAGAAGCGCTGACTTCTGTTAATGAGATAGGTCCCAAAATCGCAGCAAGCATAATCTCATTTTTTGCGGATGCAGATAACATCTTAATCATAAACCGGCTTAAAGCATACGGGTTAAGGTTTTCGGCAGAGGAAGAAATTGGACCCGAGAGCGACAGGCTCCAGGGAAAATCGATTTTGATATCAGGTATTTTTCAAAAACATTCCCGAGATGAATACAAGCTTATTATTGAAAAGCATGGAGGGAAAAACGTCACATCACTCTCAGGAAACACTTCATATATACTTGCCGGTGAAAATATGGGGCCGTCAAAAAAAGAGAAAGCAGCAGAACTGAAGGTACCACTGGTAGATGAAAAAGATTTCCTTAAGATTATTGGCGAAGAATAATTTTTATGATTTGCTGACTTTAATAAAAAACTCTTAGGTTTGCAATATGGAATTCTTAAGAAATACAAGGCTGAAAATCGGGAATTCAATTCTCGTTAAAAAGGCAGCCAGGTTAAACAGAAAAGTGCATTACTCAAATATAGGCCAGGTAAAAACTATTGGGATTGTCTGGGATGCGTCCAGATCACAGGATTTCAGCAGCTTGTCGAAGTTCTTTCAGAAAATGCATGAACGCGGGATTGATGTCAGGATAATCGGATATTACTCCGGCAAGGAACTTCCTGACCAGTATACTGCCCTTAGATATCTAACCTGCATCAGGAAGGATGAGATCAGTCTTTTTTACCTGCCAAACTCGCAGGAATCAGAGTTTTTTATTAAAAACCGTTTTGATATCCTTATCGACATTAATTTCGATGCCGGACTGCCATTATCATATATAACATCACTCTCAACATCAGGGTTTAAAGTCGGATTGTTCGATTCATACGAAGGAGATTCGACATTTGATTTAATGATGGAAATAAAGGAGCCTGTCCAGATCGAAAATTATCTTAACGAGATAGTGCGTTACCTTGAAATGATAAATTCCGGATCAGCCGATAAGTCTGCCAAATAATAAATTATGAAAAGATTCAGAGGAACAGGTGTTGCAATAGTTACACCTTTTAAAAATGATTCAAGTATAGATTTTTCGGCTCTTGGCCGTGTAATCAATCATGTAATAAAAGGCAACGTAAATTATATAGTTGCAATGGGTACAACAGGTGAAGCTTCTACACTCACAAAAGACGAAAAACAAGCAGTCATATCTTATGTCCTGGAGACTGTCGATAGCCGCGTTCCTGTTGTTATTGGCATCGGAGGAAACAATACCCATGAAATAATAAACAGTATCAGGGAAATGGAGCTTGAAGGAGTTGATGGAATATTATCAGTGTGTCCATATTACAACAAGCCAAGCCAGCGGGGAATTTTCCTGCATTTCAAGGCAATTGCCACAAGCAGTCCGCTGCCTGTAATCATTTACAATGTCCCTTCCAGGACGAGTTGCAACATTACTTCTGAGACCTGCCTTGAGATTGCACATGAATGTGAAAATATAATCGCAGTAAAGGAAGCATCAGGCGACATAGCCCAGATAATGAGGATCGTGCGGGGAAAACCTGAGAATTTTCTTGTCATCTCCGGTGATGATATGATGACATTACCTGTAATTGCTGCAGGGGGGTCAGGTGTTATTTCAGTGCTGGCAAACGCATTCCCTTACGAATGCAGCGAGCTTGTAAACTTTGCACTTAAAAATAATTTCAAGGCAGCGCGCGAAATTCAGTTCAGGTTCATGGAATCCATTGAATTGTTATTCGCTGATGGCAATCCTTCAGGGGTTAAAGCTTTTCTGAATATAATGAACCTATGCCAGAATAATCTCAGGCTTCCACTGGTTCCAGTCAACCGGTCAATCTATGCCAGGATTCAAAAAGCTGTTGAGGATCTGAAATAATCCATCTACGGTTCACGATCTTGCATCAGCGCCTCCGGCCGCCTGCTGCTGCCCATGACAATTCTTGTATTTCTTTCCGCTTCCGCAAGGACAGAGATCATTTCTTCCAACTTTCTTATCGACACGTACGGGCTCTGTTTTCCTGTCCCTGTCGGCTCCTCCGGAGGGACCAGATGTCTGGATGGAATCAGTTCTGGAGGTTCTCAGGTTTTCGATCTGGCGTCGGCGCTGCGCTTCTTTAACCTGGTCCGGGTCCTGTGAAGGGATGTGACCCTTCATAAGTGTACTGACAAGATCCTTGTTTACTTTATCGATCATCGTTTTGAAAAGCTCATACGACTCGAACTTGTAAATCAGGAGCGGATCTTTCTGTTCATATGTAGCATTNNACAACTGTCTTCTCATATGATTTTGAAAGCTCCTTCCCTTCCGATTCAGCATTAGCCTTCAGGTTGGTAATGACCTGGAACACTTTCACACCATCGGAAATAGGGACAACCACATTTTCATATGTATGTGACATCCGCTCGTAAACATCCTT
>PMBC01000194.1:45624-49437 GCA_003152835.1 Bacteroidales bacterium
TCGAACCCTTCAAAGTCACCGCCCTTATGGTAATATTCCACAAGTCCTGATGTGACATCGTACATTGAATTTGCAACGTCGACACTTAACCTCTCTCCAAGAAGAGCATGTTTCCTTTTCTTGTATATAACCTCTCGCTGAGAGTTCATTACATCGTCATATTCGAGAAGCCTCTTCCGGATGCCAAAGTTATTCTCTTCCACCTTTTTCTGGGCGCGCTCAATAGACTTTGTTATCATTGAATGCTGAATCATTTCGCCGTCCTTTAATCCCAGCTTATCCATGATCCCGGCAATTCTTTCAGAGCCAAAGAGTCTCATCAGTTCATCTTCAAGAGAAACAAAGAACTGAGACGATCCGGGGTCACCNNCCTCGGCCAGCCATGTTGGTCGCAATTGTTATGGTTCCCGTTTTACCGGCTTCAGCCACAATCTCGGCCTCTCTCTGATGAAGCTTGGCATTCAGAACGTTATGCTTAAGCCCTTTCATTTTTAGCATCCTGCTGAGGAGCTCCGATATTTCTACTGAAGTTGTACCGACAAGTACCGGACGCCCCTGCCGGTTCATTTCAGATATCTCTTCAATAACGGCATTATATTTTTCCCTTTTTGTTTTGTAAACAATATCCTCCTTGTCGTTCCTTACAACAGTTCTGTTAGTCGGGATAACCACAACATCCAGTTTGTAAATATTCCAGAACTCACCGGCTTCCGTTTCGGCTGTACCGGTCATCCCTGCAAGCTTATGATACATCCTGAAGTAATTCTGCAGGGTGATGGTTGCATATGTCTGAGTTGCTGCTTCCACCTTTACATTTTCCTTAGCTTCAATAGCCTGATGAAGCCCGTCAGAATATCTTCTCCCTTCAAGAATACGTCCGGTTTGCTCATCAACTATCTTTACCTTGTTATCCATAATGACATATTCAACATCCTTGTCGAAAAGTGTCCAGGCTTTAAGAAGCTGGGTCATCGTATGGACTCTTTCAGATTTTACTGAGTAATCCTCAAGGAGATCATCTTTCAGTTTAAGTATCTCCTTATCGCTTTTTCCGGACTTCTCAAGGTCGGCAATTTTTGAGCCGACATCGGGAAGAATGAAAAAGCTGGCATCCTCAACAGAGGTGGATATCAGGTCGAGTCCATTTTCCGTAAGCTCGATAGAATTTGCCTTTTCATCAATAATAAAGTAAAGCGGATCCGTAGCTTTCGGCATCTCCTTGCTGTTATTCTGCATATAGAGGTTTTCAGTCTTCTGAAGCAGGGTCCTGTTTCCCTCCTCGCTAAGGTATTTTATGAGGGCGCTATTTTTCGGGAGGCCTTTATAAGCCCTGAGAAGAAGTAAACCTCCCTCATCATTCTTACCTTCCGAAATAAGTTTCTTTGAATCAGCAAGGATCTGGGTAACAAGTCTTTTCTGGGCACTGACAAGCTTATCAACTTTTGGCTTTAGCTCATCAAACTGCTGAGTATCGCTTTTGGCTGTAGGTCCGGAAATGATCAGCGGGGTGCGGGCATCATCGATGAGCACCGAGTCGACCTCATCAACTATAGCATAATGGTGCTTGCGCTGGACCAGATCTTCAGGGTTGAGCGCCATATTATCCCTCAGGTAATCAAATCCGAATTCATTATTGGTTCCGAATGTAATATCAGCATTATATGCCTTCCTTCTTTCGCTTGAATTAGGCTGATGTTTATCGATGCAATCGACAGAAAGGCCATGAAATTCATAAATCGGGCCCATCCATTCCGAGTCACGTTTCGAAAGGTAATCATTGACAGTAACAATATGAACGCCTCTTCCGGCAAGTGCATTTAGAAAAACCGGGAGAGTGGCAACGACTGTCTTGCCTTCGCCGGTTGCCATCTCTGCAATTTTCCCCTTATGAAGCGCAACTCCTCCGAAGAGCTGTACATCATAGTGAACCATATCCCAGATTATCTCGTTCCCGCCTGCGATCCACCTGTTCTTCCAGTAAGCCTTGTCGCCTTTGATTGTTATGCTCTCCCTTGTCGCTGCAAGGTCTCTGTCGTATTGCCTGGCAGTCACTTCAAGCTCGCTTTGTTCTTTGAATCGCCTGGCAGTCTCCTTAACTATTGCGAAAGCCCGCGGAACACATTCATCAAGAATTATTTCCAGTTTTTCATCGATTTGCTTCTCAATCTTATCGATCTCGTTATACGACTCCTCTTTCCTGTAAACATCTTCTTCTGCCTCAGCACTCTCTTTGATCGATTTTATTTTGTTCTCATCTTCAGCAATATATTCCAGAATCTCCTTTTTAAGTTCCTGGGTTTTATCTCTCAGCTGATCATTTGAAAAGTTCTGCAGTTTCTCAAATTCAATATGGATATTATCAACAAACGGATTAATCTCCTTCATATCCCTCTCATACTTATTCCCGAGGAAGAGACCCAGAATATCATTAATTATGCTCATTTTATCTGTTTTTCAAAATTTCAAAATATCCCGCAAAATTAGTTTATTTTTCCAATGTGGGTTGAAGAAACACCTATAATAAAGGATGTACTGAGAGCTCAAACATTCATTACAACAACCCGGGTTGTCATTTTACCAGGTTGTATTTAAGCGACCGGATTCCCTCGCTTCTGTAGATAACAATGAAATAAAGACCCGGAGAATAACCGGATATATTTATATTCAATTCGCTCCCTCCGTTTGTTGTCCCTGTGAATAAACAAGAGCCGGATGAATTGATAATGCTGTACTTGAATAGTCCGCCCATGCCGTTTCCTTCATCCTTAACCGTAAATATCCCATTTCCTGGATTTGGATAGAGTACCAATCCGGGATAATTAACCTCCTCTGCCTTATCGATCAATGGTTCCACATTCAGATCCTCGATCACCCATCCCCAGCCATGTGCATAGGGATCTGAAAATAGCCTGAAACGTACCATCATCGTGTCTCCCGGAGAAATGAATGAAGAACCCTTTGTGAAGAGATAATGTTTTATCAGTAGAGATTCATCGGCAATATAAGTCGAATTATTTCCATCAATTAAACTGTTATATGCAGTAAGCCAGGCATCATAATACCTGCTGTCGTATCCATTGGCGAGAGGGAACCATGATTTTCCGAAATCCTTCGATCCCTCTGCAATGACATAATCATAAAAATCTGATGACCCAAAGGAAGAACCGCTTTCCCCGGGTTCAACCAGAACCACCTCCTTATAGCTGATCATCATTCCGCTTGCATTGAATTTTAGAGGTGTCCTGAGAGTAGCAGTGTATCCTATACTGTCACCGGTATCTTCAGGGCTAACGTACGGATGCGGGGTATTTAACCCGTATGCTGAGAATCCTGAAGGCTTGGAAATTGTGAAGCCATCATTAAAGAAATCACCGGAAGCAGCTGAAAAGTCGGTTTTATAACTTTGTGCAACAGGATTCAAAGATTCAATTTTTATAGTGTACCATCCAGACGATGGAAGCAGCTTTTGGTTTGGAGTTCCTGCTTTATCAGTTGCAATTATTCTGTAACGCACGGAGTCACCGCCAGCCAGCATGAGATCCTTGGGATAGATTGAATTTTTATATTCATCGTTCCCTCCCGGAATAAGACCAAGGTACAAGTGAGAACCATCATTTACAATGTATTCCAGATAGACGGTATCAACACCAATGTTGTCGGTGACGGTTGCATCAAATGTTATTGAATTTACCTTTTCAAAAAATGAAGTCAGCTTAGAATGAGTTATAACCGGTTTAACCGTATCAGTGCCAATATAAACCGAATAATGGTACTTTTTGGTATATGATGGTGATTTATAAACTCTTCCGAAGC
>PMBC01000035.1:0-37417 GCA_003152835.1 Bacteroidales bacterium
GAGGTGAAGACCATTAGAAGGATCTATTATTGGCGATGATTTTTATTTGATTTGTGTCTCTCCCTTTCGTAATTTTAACATTATAAAAGAATAACATGCCAGGTCTATTTGATGATCTTGAAACTAAATATTTTTTAGTGTTTTATTTCTTATGCAAATTAAGATTCAGGAATTTCAATAAAAGCGATATTAAGAAGTATCAAAATAAGAGGGTAAAAAAAATCACAGAATATGCCGTTAATCATTCGAAATTCTATAAGGAATATTTTTCAGGTTTTGATTTAACTAATTTCCCGGAATTGCCTTTTATCAATAAGAAAATTATGATGGATAATCTGACTGATTTCAATACAGTCGGATTATCTAAAAGCGAAATATTGAATTTCTGTCTGGAAGTTGAAAAAACAAGAAATTTTTCAAAAAGGCTGAAGGGTCTGAATATCGGGATGTCTTCCGGTACAAGCGGGAACAAAGGTGTGGAAATTGTAACCCCCCGGGAGGAAAATTATATGAAAGCCGCTTTGTTTGCACGCTTTGGTTTTCCCAAAAACGAAAAAATTAATCTCGCTTTTATTTTAAGAGTCAGTGCACCGGCTTTTAATTTGGATAAGTTTGGCCATAAGCTGACATATATAAGTCAGCTGAATTCTATTAGTGAAATTAACAAACAGCTTAAAGAAATATATCCCAATGTTGTTTCCGGGCCACCATCTATGCTGAAATTAATAGCTAAAGAGGTTGAAAATGGCAGATTATTAATTAATCCCAAACGATTAATTTCTTATTCGGAAATACTCTATCCTGATGTTAAGGAATATCTGATCAAAGTTTTTAAGTGCCCCGTTCATCAGATTTATAAATGTACGGAAGGGCCGATCGCTATTTCATGCAAATATGGCCAGTTGCACATTAACGAAGATCTGGTGCTTATCGAGACTTTGAATAATGACGGAACAATTACATCACCCGGGCAGCCTTGCCAGAAATTGATTGTCACTGATCTGCACAAAAAATCACAGCCGATAATCCGTTATGAGCTAAATGACATTATTACCATTAGTCCCGAAAAGTGTAAATGCGGTTCATGTTTCAGGGTAATAGAAAATATTCAGGGCAGGGCTGATGACCTTTTCTGGGCAAAGAATATCAAGACTGACGAATGGCAATATATTTTCCCGGATTATATCAGCAGAGCGATTATTTCTGCCTCAGAGGATATTGACGAATACCAGGCCATACAAAGTGCTCCTGATGATGTACTGGTCAGGATTCAATTAAAAAACGGGATTGATCGAAATCAGTTTAACAGCCGGGCAGTCATGGAAAATATTTATAATGTTTTTAGCGGTTATAACTGCAAACAACCGGAAATTTCAATAGTGTTTGAAAAGCCTGAGTTTAACAGGAATTCAGACAAGCTAATAAGGATCCATAGGAAATTTAGCATAAACTAAAGTAATAATGCAAAATAAAAGAATTGAATCACTGGATATTTTACGGGGTATGGCATTGATGTTTATCATCCTTTTTCATTCCTCTATATATAACTATGCGAATATCAACAAGCTTGATTTCAGCAATCCACCCATAATCGTTATTTTAATGAGTTTTATGGCACTATGGGGGGGAATATTTATCATTTATTCATTGGTAGTAAACACAATAAAGCTTTTGGGAAGAAGTCAGACAGAGGTAAGTTTTAAAATTTTTCTTTATCCGATCATTGCAGGAATTATTTATATACTATTTCATTACATCTTAAATATTTTCCTGGGCAGATGGAGTCTCGATTTTGTAAACAATAAACCAGATCTGACAGCTGTCGCCAGTTCTATACGTAACATGCACTTTACCCTTCCTCATTTTACCAAGCTTTTTGAGGGTTCATCATTATCCGCAATCGCGCTGAACCTTATTATTATGTCGTTAGTCNNTCAGAATTCCGGTTTTTCATTTATTCACAGAGGCAATAGGAATGAAGAAATATTTCTCAGCGACTTTTTTTAGTTTCCTTCTTGCCAATCCTTATCCGCTGCTGCCATATCTGGCTTACGGTGCTTTTGGAGCAATGATGGGCATGATGATCTATAAAGGGAGAAATAAATTGCTGAAGTTTATTTTCATTCCATCAGGGATATTTTTTCTCTTCTATGGATTTTTCGGCATGATGAATTTTGAAAAAACGATTTCGACACCAGATTACTTCTGGTATTTCAAGACAAATTCTGAGCTCGGAATATTTATGCTGTTATTGATTTTTACGGTACTGTTTCTGGAACAAAAATCTGGCTTTCTGAATAAATTATCAGTTTTAAAACGGTTTAGCAGAATAAGTCTGACAATTTATATGTTCGAAACAACTACTTCTGAAATATTCAGAATTGCGCTACTTCAGGTCTGGCCGTCATGGAATCAGACAATAAACGGATGCTTATTATTCGGAACCCTGAATGTCATTCTATGGATCGTGATATTGTTTTTCTGGGCGAAGATAAATTTCAAATACAGTCTGGAATATTATTGGGTTATATTCTTTAAAAGAATCGGTAAGGATTCAACAAAAATGGAGTTTTAAGTTTATTTGAGCCGCATAGCGGCGACCTGTCTCTAGAACGAAGAATTAATAATATATATGAGCCACGTAGTGGCGGCCTGTAAATCTTTTTTTGTCTTTTGGCTGAAACTTTCCTAACTTTATTACAATTAACGGCAACGCTATGGCAAGCCTCATCCTAGGTTACGAGTATGATATTTTCATAAGCTATCGCCAGAAGGATAACAAAGGCGAAAGGTGGGTCAGCGAGTTTGTCGAAGCTCTGAAGACAGAGCTTGAATCTACATTCAAGGAAAATATCAGCATTTATTTCGATGTTAATCCTCATGACGGACTCCTCGAAACACATGATGTTGATGCATCACTGAAAGATAAGCTAAAGTGTCTGGTATTTATCCCGATAATATCCCGTACATATTGCGATCCGAAATCATTTGCATGGAGAAATGAGTTTGAAGCGTTTGTGGAACAGGCTTCTCATGACCAGCTCGGATTGAAGGTAAAACTACCAAACAGGAACGTTGCCAACCGTGTACTTCCGGTCCGGATTCACGATCTGGATAATACAGACCTTAAAATGTGTGAATCATTGCTTGGTGGCGCTCTGCGGGGCGTGGAATTTATTTACAGGTCAGCAGGAGTGAACAGACCACTCAGGTCAGAAGAGGATAAGCCTTATGATAATCTGAACCAGACAATTTATCGTGACCAGATTAATAAGGTGGCCAATGCCATAAAGGAAATTATTTCCGGATTAAGAGCAGGAGAAGTTGTGCCGGAAAGAGAGAAGATGGAGCCTGCATTGCCATGGGAGGAGCTTAAGAAAGGAAAACGATTTGCCGGGAAGCAGAAACCTGGCGGATATAACAAATTTACTCTGCTTTCAGGCATTATGGCTGCATTAATAATCCTGACCCTGGTGGGAGTATTTGTCTATCCGAAAATTTTCCTGAAAGATTCCTTAAGAAATCTCCGGGCTTCAGATGGGAGAATTCCTCTTGCAATAATGCCGTTTCAGAACCTTAGCAATGATTCTACCCTGAACTACCTCAATGAGTGGATCCCTGAAAGCATAGCCTCATATCTTTCAAATTTCTCTGAAGATTTGCAGGTCAGGCAAACTGAATCTATATACAGTCTGCCAGAAAGCAAGACATTAACTAATAATTCTTCAATAGCACCGTCGGTTGCCAGTTTGATATCGCAAAAACTTGATGCTAATATAATTATCAGCGGAAGCATGATAAAATCAGGGGTCTGGATAATTGTTAATGCGAACCTTCTGAATTCAAAAACAGAGGGGGTTCTTAAATCTTTTCACGGAGAAGGGATCGCTGAAGAAATCAATCCAATATTAGATACTCTGGCACAAAAGATAAAGGATTATCTTATTGTATCCAGATTGAAGAAGCAATTAAATCCTGAGACTCAACTCTCAGTTTCAACCAGTTCCCCTGAAGCATTAAAGCATTATATAATGGGCAGAGATGCATTAAGATATTTGAGTAACCCGGATTTTCTCAATCTGGCTCATGAAGAGTACTTAAAATCTGTAAGAATCGATCCAACCTTTACGGGAGCATATTTTGGCCTTATAACTACCTATGCAAACAAAGGGTTATATGACAGTGCAAAGTTTTTTTGTCTCAAGCTTTATAACAGAAGAGATCAAATGAAACCTCAGGTAAAGCTAAGGGCAGAATATATTTACAGCCAGCTTTTTGAAATGCCATATGATTGTATTAAATACCTGAATCAGCTTCTTGAACTTGATGATCAGCAGCCCGCATTATACTTGGCCTTAGGCTCCTGGTACCAAAAAGTAAATCAACCTGATAAAGCACTCCCTGCATTTGAAAAGTCTCTGGAGATATATAATAAATGGGGTATAAAACCTCCAACAGCAGATAATTATTTATCCCTTATTGAGATTTATTATGACACAAAACAGAACAGGAAAGTAGAGAGGCTTCTTAAAAAAGCGGAACAGGATTTTCCTGACGCCGTAGATATTTATTGGGGCGAATTCGATTTATCATTAGAAGCTAAGGACACAATTGCAGCAAACGGATATCGTGAAAAAATTATAACTCTCTCCAGGGAGAATTCTGTTTCTGAATTTGATTTAGCGCTCTATTTCGCGTACAACTATCAAAGTAAAAAATATCCTGAAAAGGCTGAGGAATATATTCGAAAGGCATTTACTCTGGTGGATAATGATCCCGGAAAGCTGAATAATCTGGCCTGGTACCTGATTATTGAGGATGTGAATATTAATAAAGGTCTGGAGCTGATCGATCAGGCGCTTAAGTTAATGCCCGATGATTATACCCTTCTCGATACAAAAGGCTGGGGGTTATATAAGCAGGGGAAATTTCAGGAAGCACTGAAGTTTCTTCAAAAAGCTGATAGCTTAAAACCTGTTTTTTCTCAGGATTTATTTGACCATATTCAAGCAGTAAAAAAAGCTATGGCAGGGCAGAAATGAAAACGAATTGGAGAAGGGGGGATATAGAGAATGGGAGAAAGAGAGATCCTCCTTCGCTAAAGCTACGGAGGACGAAGGAGGGCGGGAGGGCGCGAAGAGTGGATTAAAAAGCCGCATAGCGGCGATCTTAATCTAGAACGAAACATCTAAAATATATTTGAGCCACGTAGTGGCGGCCTGTTTTGTTTATTTGCCTTGCATATAATACTTTCCTAACTTTATCAAAATGAACCTATAAAATGGCAAGTCTCATCCCCGGTTACGAATACGACATCTTCATCAGCTACCGCCAGAAGGACAACAAAGGCGAAAGATGGGTCAGCGAGTTTGTCGAAGCTCTGAAGACAGAGCTTGAATCTACATTCAAGGAAAATATCAGCATTTATTTCGATGTTAATCCTCACGACGGACTCCTCGAAACACATGATGTTGATGCATCACTGAAAGATAAGCTAAAGTGTCTGGTATTTATCCCGATAATATCCCGTACATATTGCGATCCGAAATCATTTGCATGGAGAAATGAGTTTGAAGTGTTTGTGGAACAGGCTTCTCATGACCAGCTCGGATTGAAGGTAAAACTACCAAACAGGAACGTTGCCAACCGAGTACTTCCAGTCCGGATTCACGATCTGGATAATACGGACCTAAAAATGTGTGAATCATTACTTGGTGGAGCTCTGCGGGGCGTGGAATTTATTTACAGGTCAGCAGGAGTGAACAGACCACTGAGGTCAGAAGAAGAGAAACCTTATGATAATCTGAACCAGACAATCTATCGTGACCAGATTAATAAGGCAGCGAATGCTGTAAAAGAGATTATTTCAGGATTGAGAGCAGGAGAAGTTTTATCGGGGAAAGAAAAGGCAGAATCCGGGTTGCCATGGGAAGAGGTGAAGAAAGAAAAGAGATTGACCGAAAAGCAGAAGCCATTCAGATTTAATAAATTCAAATTGCTGTCAGGCATCATGTCTGTTTTAATTCTCCTGGCGTTGGCGGGAGTATTTGTTTATCCGAAAATTTTTCAGGGAGACACCATTAAAAATCTCAGGGCTTCAGATGGGAGAATTCCTCTTGCGATAATGCCATTTCAGAACATGAGCAATGATTCGACCCTGAACTACCTTAAAGAGTGGATCCCTGAAAGCATAACCTCATATCTTTCAAACTTCTCTGAAGACTTACAGGTCAGACAGACAGAGTCAATCTATAGTGTTATTAAGAGCCAGGGACTTACCAATAATGCTTCAATAACGCCTCCAATTGCTACCTCAATATCGCAGAAACTTGATGCAAATATATTTATCGCCGGAAGTTTAATGAAGACAGGTAAAGGAATTCTTATTAACGCAAAACTGATAAATTCAAAAACGGAAGAAATTCTCAGAACCTTTGAAATAAAAGGAAACTCTGAGGAGATCAATCCGATAATAGATACACTTTCAATGAGGATTAAAGATTATCTTATTGTATCAAAATTGAAGAAAGAATTACCTCAGGAAATTCAAAGTTCTGTATCTACCAGTTCCCCTGAGGCTCTAAGATTTTTTATTTTGGGACAAATTGATGGTCGAAACGGAGATCGTGTTAAGGCTGCAGAAAATTATGCACATGCCATAAAGATCGATTCGAACTTTACAGCGGCAAACCTTAACCTGGTATGGTCCTATTATTGGCAAAATGAACAAAACACATTTGACAGTGCAAGAAAATTATGTCCCAGGCTTTACAATAAAAGGGATCATATGCCGCCTTTATTAAAACTTCGGACTGAACATCTGAATAGTATACTCTTTGGAACTCCATATGAAAGTATTAAATTCCTTACGCAGCTTCTTGAATTGGATGATCAGCAGCCATATGTTTATTCGAGCCTGGGTATCATTTACTGTAATTATTTTCATCAATACGAAAAAGCCTTAAGTGAATTTGAAAAGTCTTACGAAATATTGAAAAAATGGGGCAGGAAGCCTATATCTGAAGATTTATATACAAATCTTGGAATTCTTTATAATTTAACAAAACAATACAGAAAAGGAAGAAAGCTGTTAGAGAAAGCAGAAAAAGAGTTTCCTCATTCCTGGGGTCTGAGCTATTATCAGGCCATACTGTCATTAAGATTGGCAGATACAATTGCGGCGAATCGATATCTTGATAAACTTGCGTCTATTGAAAAAGAGTATGCCACTCCAGAAATATGGATAACTTACGGAAACCCAGCAGAGATTTACACTGAAGCGGGTATGATTGACAGAGCTCAAAAAATTTACAGGCAATGCATTTCATTAGAACCTGAAAACCCCGGTTGGTGGAATGATCTGGCCTATTTGATGTTCAATAATGATCGGAACATGAATGAAGGCATGAAATACGTGGACAAGGCACTGGAATTAGATCCCGGCAATTTCAAGATTCAGGACACAAAAGGATGGGGATTATATAAACAGGGTAAGTATAAAGAAGCGCTGGACATCCTCGAAAAAAACTGGAATTTGTATCGCATGGGTGAAACATATTTTCATCTCGAGGAAGTAAAAAAAGCTATTTCTGCTCAAAAATAATATAAAAAGCACATAAATAAAACTAAATTAGTGTAATTAGATTACATATTATTAGTATTATTTATTATCTTTGGTTTATGATTGATAGAATTTCAGAAAATCAGATCAGGGATCTTCTCAATGGTTTCCCATGTGTGGCATTAATCGGGCCCAGGCAGGTTGGAAAAACAACTCTCGCGAAAAAAATCCGGAAAGAATACGGGTCTTCGGTGTACCTGGACCTGGAATTTCAGAAAGATTATCTTAAACTGGAGGATGCGGAAACTTATTTGCATCAATTCGAAGACCGGCTGATAATCATTGATGAGGTTCAGAGAAAAAAGGATTTATTTCCGGTGTTGCGGGCTCTGATTGACCAGAACAGAAAACCCGGCCGGTTCCTTTTACTTGGATCTGCAGGACCGGAACTGCTCCGGAACAGCTCTGAGACACTTGCAGGAAGGATAGCTTATCACGAGATTACACCATTTCTTCTCACAGAACTACCTTCCAGATATGAAGTTGATGATCTGTGGATGCATGGAGGCTTCCCCGATGCTTTCCTGAATCAGAAATACTGGATAAGATGGATGAATAATTACGTAAAAACATACTTTGAAAGAGATCTTCCAAACCTTGGTTTTCCCGCAGACAGCATAACCGGAGAAAAACTGTGGACTATGATTGCACATTATCATGGGAATATGATAAATTTCGCTGAGTTGGGGAGAAGCCTTGAGTTGAATATTAATACTATTAAAACATATATCGGATTTCTCCGGCATGCTTTCCTGATACGTCTTGTAGAACCTTTTCATAATAATGCAAAAAAACGGTTGGTAAAATCTCCGAAGGTTTACATCCGCGATTCAGGAATTATGCATTATTTGTCTGGCATTGAGAACATCGGTCAGCTTCAGGGACATCCTAAAAAAGGGGCCTCATGGGAAGGATTTGTGATAGAGCAGATTATTCCATTACTTCCGGCTAACAGACATGTTTATTTTTATCGCACTCATGATGGAGCAGAAATCGACTTTGTCATTTCCAGAGGCGACATTCCTGAAGTTTCAATAGAGATAAAGTATGGTTCGGATGTCAGACCGACCAGAGGAAACACTGAAGCAGTACATTCTCTGAAAACATCTCAAAACTATATCATCATAAAAGACGAGGAAGATTATATGTTGTCCGGAGGATTCAGGGTTTGCGGACTGATGACTTTTCTGAAGAAATATATTCCTGATTGATTCTCCCCTTCCCCCAATCTCCCCTTCCCCCCTGATTCTGTAAGTACGAATAATTCCATTGACGGATTGCCAGTCAGAAATGAAATTGAGAGGGCGAGAGTGGGAGAAAGGGGGAGGGGACGATTCTGACACAACCTAACCATGATCTTTTTGTAGCTTCGAACATTCTAATAAAAAGCAGATTCCAAATTTAGCTATTGACCACGGAGTTACACAGGGTTTTCACGGAGTTTCACGGTAAAATAAATCCGTGTTCCTACTCTGAGTAATTCAATGCAACCCCGAGGTTAAATATCCATTGTTAAGTAATTATTTTTTTGTTATCGTCTCCTGGATAACCCTCGGGGCATTCGCATTGTAATAATAATACAGGTAGTAAACCTTGTTTACCGGGTCATAATGGTTATATCCTCCTGTTATTCCCCGTGCATTAACAGTCGGATCGTTGTCAAACAACATAACATCGGGACTCATAATAGTTACATTATTTGCAAGAGGAGCAAGAGGATCAACTGTTATCCATAACCTGTAATTTACATAATCGCCAGTATAAGTTTCTACAGTGTACTGATCGATAGTATATAAGTATTTATCATCATCAACCGTATAAACTCCGTTTACCGGATGGTCCCGAAACCCCACAGAATGATACCATCCTTCATAGGCATTCTGAGCTCCTATTTCAACAACTGTCGTATCGGAAACTGCAAGAGACTTGATCCCTGTCCCTGAAACGGAGACAAGCTTATAGGCAAGGGCATATTTCTGGGAGAAATCAAAGTCAAATACATTTGGAACGGTTATCATAATTGATTTTACAAATTCTCCCGGCCCAAAGGTGAGTGACAGGTTCCCATCAGTCCCGACAGCAGGTAGTGAAGAATATAATGTGGATGGCAGCAACGAAAAATAAGTGTCGTTTAAATCGTTGAACTCATTAATCATAGAAGCGTCTTTATCAAATTTAAGCACAACGGTAGTTGAGGAATTCAGGTCTGCCTCGCCGCCAACATCCCTTCTAACTTCGAGAGCTGCAACTGTCTGAGAAGTGGCGACCGGGGCAAACAGGACTTTGTTATAATTCTGAGGATAAAGCTTTACCAGTGTCTGCCCCTTATCTCCCAGGAATTCCCCTTCAGGAACGCACGAACCGGTTATCACTACCAGTGCAAGAAACCCGATTAGCAGTCTTAATTTATTATTAAATGTTTTCATAATTTCAACTTTTCATCGTTTCAACTCTTCAACATTTCCAATCGTTTTCAACTTTTCAACTTTTTCAACCTCTTCAACTTTTATCCTCCGTAGCCTTGGCGAAGGAGGATCATTTCTTATCCCACCAGACTCTAGAGTCCATCTTGTCGCCATTAGGTTTAAGCCTTGTTACTGCTTCGGCAACGCCTTTTGCAGTGAGCGCATAGTCATCCGTACCATACATGAAGCGGTGAGGAATCACCTTTGGGAAATTTCCTGCATCAGGGGCAGGGATCAGAGCGGGCCATCCCGTTCGCCTCCACGTATTCCATCCCTGCAATCCGTCTGGATAATATGCAATATATTGCTGCATTGCTATCTGTCTCAGGTTAGTCCCTACTGCCCCAAGTTTGACGGCCCCTTTTAAAAAATAATCTGCATCAGGTTCCAAAAGATCCCATTGGGTAAACGAAGCATTTATTCCCGCCTTGTACAGGGCAGCTATGTTCTCAGTTGTCCAGCCTCTGTCGGCAGCCTCAGCACGGGCAAGTAAAACATGTGAGGCAGTTATAATGTATAATGGACTGGTCTGTGTCCGATATGAAGGAGCGAAAATAAAGCACCATGTTGGATTATTCTGGCACCAGGCATCAGTAAATTCCTTGGTCCTTCCGTAAGGCACTCCGAAAGTCGAATATGCGCCTGTTATATCGGCCCCGAAAACGGTCTGACGCTCGTCATTTCCGATCGTGTCAATAAGAATTGATGTAAATGTGGCGCTTTCTCCATAGTATTTCTGTCCATTGTACAAATCATAAAAAGAGTTTCTGAAGGCCGAACCTCCGGGGTAATCTAATTTGAAATTATCAGAATTATCAGAAATAGGCCCAGAAGGATCATTTAGTGCAGCCCTGAACTCAGCGGCTGCATAGCCTGAAGCATCCGGATACTGTTTAGACAGAGTCAGAGATATTAGTAACCTAAGTGAATTTGCAAGCTTTTTCCATTTTGTAATATCACCATTATAAACAATATCTCCCTGTACAGGTATTGTTTCTCCGGTTTTGAACTGGGCAACGGCTTCAGTTAATTCTTTAAGCAGATCCTTATAGATACTTTCCTGGGTGTCATAATCCACATCCGGATTACCTTTTAGCGCGTCTTTATAGGGAATGTCACCCCACTGGTTGGTTATATTCCAGAAAATAGAAGCTTTGAGAATCCGTGCTATTGCGATCTGGTTCTCGTTATTCCCATAGTGACTGGCATCGATTTTTTTAAGAGAATCACTATTAATTTCGATAATACTCTGAAGATCATAAAGTTCATTGGAATAATCTCCCATAGGGCTGTACATATTTGAACTATATAAAGAGAATCCGGGATATTCAGTTTCTGAAAAATATTGACAGTACATCCCACATTCAATTAATGGATTTGCGTTTGCAACATTTGAAAGCGATCGGGTTAACAGGGCAGACGGAATAGGATCTTTTGTTGTTGAAGGATCGACATTTGTATTTCCAAAATCCCTGATCTTGGTGCAGCCTGAGAAGATTAAAATCAGCGCGAATGGAATTATACTTATTATCTTTTTCATTTTCCTCATTTTAGCGGTTAATAACTGGTTTTCAGAAATCTGCTCTGATATTCAGCCCAATTAATCTGGACCCCGGCAGCTGACCCTGCTCACCACCTGGATTAGACACTTCAGATGGATCGCGGTCATAGTTTTTCGCATAGATTATCCAGAAATTCTGTGCCACAAGTGAAACCCTCAAGTCCTGAAGATATTTTTTAACACCAGGCGCTTTGTCAAAGGTAAAATCATAACTAATGCTCAATTCGCGAAATTTAATATAGGTAAGATCATAGACGAAGGAATCCATTGTTGTATTGTTAATTAAATTATGGAAATAGGTCTGAGCATCAATATAATAATCAACATCAGCATGATGGGAAGTAGTATCTACGCCGAAAACGTGAATGCCACCACCATCAGCGACAGGATCACGAATTGGAATACCCTTGTCATTCAATCCCGAAGTTCTTGCTGTCAGGCCGGAGAATGTTCCCCACATATCTGAGAGTGAGAAGTATTTACCGCCAAAACAATAGTCAAAGTTCGCTGTAACAGTGAATTTTTTAAAGAGCTGGAAGGTATTCTGAATACCTCCTGTGACTTTGGGAAGTACACTGCCGAAGTACTTTTTGGGGTCTGTAACATATGAGCCGTCCGGATATAATTCAGGTTTTCCATTGTACATTTTCATGCCGCTTCCGAATAGTTCACCCCATGGAAGTCCTACTGCATGAACCATATCAGGTGTTCCGCCACCCCATTGTGACTGAACAACAAACCTGTCAATGCCATCAGCTATTCTTACTACTTCATTTTTTATAAGAGGCGATGCCGTGGCATTGATATCCCAGATAATGCTACGAAAACTTAATGGCCTCAAACTAAGTGAAATATCCATACCTTTCTTTGCGATTTTGCCTGTATTGAGATATTTTGATGAAAATCCACTGTACCCTGATATAGTAACCGGATAAGGAATATCCTTTTCAGTAGCATCCCAGTATGTCACAGTAAAACCGAATGTGTTCTTCAGAAATCTTGCTTCGAGTCCAATTTCTTTCTGTGTTTTTGCAGAACCTTTTATCTTTGGATCTACCAGCTGGTCAGGAGTGGTCATAATGAAATTGTTATTCCATTTATACTGCTCCACATGATAGGCAAAACCCGGATATACATAAGGTCCTATTGAAGCCGGAATCTCTCCCCATGAAGCACGCAATTTTCCAAAACTTAACCAGCTGAGTTTCAGCAGATCATTAAAAACGAAAGATACTCCGAAGGATTTCGAAAGTATTGAGTTATTTCCCGGAGGCAGTGAAGAGAACCAGTCATTTCGCAAAGTGAACTCACCAAAAAGAAAATCCCTGAACCCAATATCTCCACGGACAAAGATAGCCCTGTATTTTTCCGCAGTAGCGCTGTTTGTGACAGATGGCTGATCCTTGGAATTTGAAAGAGCAAAAAGATTCCGGATATTTAATCCGTTTACGGTTAATCCTGTGTTGGTTTTTGATGACCTGTCAAAGAAATCAGAACCTGCATTGGCATTGACCGAGATCTGGCCGAATTTCCTGGAAAATGACAATAGTGTTTCAAAGTTATTGCGATACTCATAATTAAGGCTACTACGAAAATATCCGGTTCCGCCAGGCGTAACAGCATAACTTTCGTCAAGATCAGACCAGATCTTCGAATCAGTCCAGCCAGTGAATTCCTGGCGTCGGTATGTGATTTTGAAATCGAGACCTTTGATTATCTTGTAGTCAAGTGAAATATCTCCGTACAGCCGGTCGGCCCTGTCGTTTATTGTCCTGTAATCAAAATATGAATAAGGATTCAAATCATAATTCCTTCCATAGAAAAGAATGGGATTATCAGGGGTGTACAATGGCGGATCGTTATGATTCCAGGATGCTAAAGAGCCAACCGGTGATCTGAGATTCTGCAACTCTCTCATAATGTCCATATCAAGATCCCTGTGAAACCATTGACTGAAAATGCCTTCTGATGCATTTGAATAATCGTCATAAAAATCCCCATTTGAAAATGATGTTAAAAAATTCAGATTGGCAGTAACAGTCAGATTCCTTGTAACATCGTAATTTGTCTTCAGGGTAAGGGTTGTCTTACTGACATAAGAATTATGGATATTTCCTTTCGTATAAATATTGCCGATTACGGCACGAATGTTATAATCCTTGCCTGATTTATTGAATGAAATGTTGCTGTTGGATGTCAACCCGGTCTCATAAAATTCCCTCACATTATCTGGTTGAGGAACAAGCTTTGCAGTCTTACCGGTATATTTTGTTCCCGGATACCAGGCATACCACGGAATGTACTCCTGACCTGCCATCCTTGGTCCCCAGCTCGCATCATCTGAATAATTCGGATAATACTTTCCATCAAGGGTCTTCCATTCAATGGGATCCGTATTTTTATAAGTGTACTTGGTCATGTCGTAAGTATTCCCTCCTGCATAATCATTTTGAAATGCCGGCAAAAGGTAAACTGACGATACAAGCAATCCCGTGTTCAATTCTACGCCTATTGATCTTTCTCCACTCATTTTTGCTTTTTTAGTGGTGATTATTATCGCCCCGTTTGCACCCTGTGCACCTAATATCGCAGATGCAGCTGGTCCGGAAAGCACATTGACATTATCAATATCATCGACATTTATATCAGCGGCATTTCTGATTATTGTGCCATCTACAACATAGATCACACTTACCCCCGTCTCAAAGCCAGAACTTCCCCGCAACCTTAATGTTGAATTATATGGACTGTTAAGCTGGGTGTTAAGCTTAAGGCTTGATTGCCCAAGAAACTGGATACCTGATACCTTTCCTGCAAGAGCAGAGTTGAAGTCAGACTGCCTTGTTTCACTAATTTTATCTCCTGAGACGACCTGGTTCAGGGCAGACGCACTTTTAGGGGTTCGCTTTATACCATAACCGGTTGTAACTACAACTTCCTGAAGTGCCTGAATGTCGTATTCCATTGTTACATCAACAACGGAACGGCCTGCAATATCAATCTCCTGTTTTTTCATTCCCGTGAAAGTAAAAACAAGCGTGGTGGCATCCCTGGGCACTGTAATGGTGTATTTTCCGCTGATATCAGAGATAGTCCCGAGTGCAGTACCCTTGATCTGGACAGTTACACCGGGAATAGGACCTTCCCCGGATACTACAGAGGTAATAGTACCGGTAATGACTTTTGTTTGAGCTGATAGGATTGAAACACCAAGAACCAGGAAACCTAAAAAAAGCAAAGACTTCTTCATACGGTTCAGGTTTAATTTTAATGGAATCTAATTTACATCAATTTAGAATTATCATCAAAATTTATTTTTATTTGACTTGTGTCTCACACTTTCATAACTTTATCACATTGAATAGGTGCTATGGCAAGCCTCATCCCCGATTACGAGTATGATATTTTCATAAGCTACCGCCAGAAGGACAACAAAGGCGAAAAATGGGTAAGCGAGTTTGTTGAAGCTCTGAAAACAGAGCTTGAATCTACATTCAAGGAAAATATCAGCATTTATTTCGATGTTAATCCACACGACGGACTCCTCGAAACACATGATGTCGATGCTTCCCTGAAAGAGAAGCTGAAATGCCTTCTCTTTATTCCGGTTCTGTCCCGGACCTATTGCGATCCAACCTCTTTTGCATGGGAAAATGAATTTAAAGCATTTATTAAACAAGCTTCCATAGATCAGTTCGGATTGAATGTAAAACTGCCAAGCGGGAATATGACGAGCAGGATTCTCCCAGTAAGGATCCATGATCTTGATCCTGAGGATATAAGGTTACTGGAAACGCAAATTGATCTTATCCATCCTGTTGATTTTGTTTATTATTCTGAAGGAGTCAACCGTCCGTTGCGTAAGCAGGATGACACGACCCAGGAACTGAAGCAACTGATTTACCGCGACCAGGTAAACAAAACAGCTCTTGCAATCAAAGGGATCATTCAAGCATTGATGGGTAAAACTGACTTGTCTTTTAAAGCAATTTATAGCGATCAGACGCAACCCCAGGAAAGAACTGTAGATGAGACACCTGCAAAATCAATAAAGAAAAAATTGCTGATTGGAGCCGGGATACTGACAATATTAATACTTGCGGCATTATTTGTCTGGCCGGGGTTGGTCGGACGGAACAATCTGAAAAGACTTATAGCAAAGGATGGAAGAATCCCAATAGCAGTAATGCCATTTCAGAATATGACCAATGATACCACATGGAATGTCTGGCAGGATGGAATACAAAGTATTTTGATCACTACTCTTTCAATTTCGGGGGAATTGAAAGTGAGGCAATTGGAAACAATTACCAATATGCTTAAAAGCAAAGGTCTTACTGATTATGCTTCACTTACACCCTCTGTTGCCGGTTTGATTTCAAAAAAACTGGAAACAAGTGTATATATCCAGGGCAGCATAAAAAAGTCGGGCAATACCATGAGATTAAATGCCCAGCTAATTAATACGAAAACAGGAGAAGCCTTTAAGTCCTTTCAGATAGAGGGGGCTGCTGACAGTATCCTTCCTGTCATTGACTCACTTTCAGTGAAGATTCAGGATTTCCTTTTAATATCTGTAATGAAAAAGGAATTAAAACTTGATATTGAGAATTATGAAAAGTATTTTTCAGGTACCAGTTCTCCTGAGGCATTCAGATACTACATGTATGGGATGAAAGCTTTTAAATATGATATGTCCATAGCGAGGGAATGGTTCCTGAAAGCAATCGCTATTGATTCAAACTTTGTCACCGACATACATGAAATTTGTTATACATATGCAAACGATGGAATGTATAAACAGGCAAAACAATGGTGTCTTAAAGCTTATCAAAAACGGGATAGATTAAATATGTTCCAGAAACTGGAGATAGACAGAACATATGCTGACTTTTTTGAAACGCCAAATGAAAGCTTAAAATATTTACGGCAGATGAAAGAGTATGATGTTCTGTTCCCGAATTATTTTATGATGGGAGTGGAATATTCCAAAATGGAGCAATATGATAAAGCAGTACCCGAATTTAAAAAAAATCTAGAGAACTCAACAAAAGTGTGGTCAGATCCATGGGCCGTTGATTATGTCTACCTTGTAATAGCATATTATAAAACCGGGCAGTATAAGAAGGCGAAAAAACTTCTTAAAGAATCAGAAAAGAATTTTCCTGATGATGAAGATCTGACCAATTGTAAGGCTATCGTATCATTATGTTTAGGAGATACAGTTGCTGCAAATGATTATATTAAGAAATATGTATCTCAGCTCAAAGAGAATTCTGCTTCTGAGGCAGCTATTGCAAATTCCGTAGCATCTATTTACTGGGAATCAGGTTTTTTGGACAAAGCTGAGGAATATGATCGTCAGGCACTCTCATTAAAACCTGACAATCCTGGATTGATGTCTATTCTTGCTTCTTTACTGATTGATAAGGACCGGAACATTAATGAAGGTTTGGAACTTGCGGATAAGGCACTCGATTTAAAACCAAATAGTGTTGCCTTATTAGATACCAAAGGCTGGGGATTATTTAAACAGGGTAAATATGAAGAAGCATTGAAACTTCTTGAAAAAGCTGACAGTTTGAAAACTGTATATGGCCACACATTATATCTTCATCTCGAAGCGGCAAAAAAGGCTGTTGCTATACAGAAATGAGAGTGAGACTTAGAAGCCGGAAGACGGAAGCCAGGAACGACTCCGGACTTCGGTCTTCTGACTTCTGACTGATAAGGGGCTTATGCTGAATAGCTTATTAATATCTAATTCAACAAAAGTCATTAAAATTCCAGGTGGAACAAATTTTTGGGTCATATCCCATTCTTTCTTAACTTTATTGCACTGAACCGATAATATGGCAAGCCTCATCCCGGATTACGAATACGACATATTCATCAGTTATCGCCAGAAAGACAACAAAGGCGAAAAATGGGTAAGTGAGTTTGTAGAGGCTCTGAAGACAGAACTCGAATCTACATTCAAAGAAGAAATCAGCGTTTATTTTGATATAAATCCACATGATGGACTTTTGGAGACCCATGATATTGATGCCTCCCTGAAAGATAAACTGAAGTGCCTGGTATTTATGCCTATCGTCTCACAAACATATTGTGATCCTAAATCATTCGCCTGGGAACATGAATTTAAATCCTTCGTTGAACTGGCTTCACAGGATCAGTTTGGATTAAGGATTAAGCTGCAAAATGGAAATGATGCAAGTAGAGTATTGCCAATTCGTATTAATGATCTGGATGAAGAAGATATAAACCTATTTGAATCAGAATCAAAAGGATCTTCTGAAGGAATAGATTTTATTTATAAATCTGCAGAAATCAACAGGCCACTGAGGTCAAAGGAGGATAGTCCGGGTGATAATCTGAACAAAACATTTTACCGCGACCAGATAACCAGAACAGCTCTTGCGATAAAAAAGATCATTCTTGGACTGAAAAGTAAAACAGAAGTATCTGACAAAGAAATCTCAGAGCAAAAGGATAATAAAGACGGCTCTGAAGTTGTAAAACCTGCAGAATTAAAAAAGAATAAATTGCTGATAGGAGGAGGCATCCTGATACTGATAATTGCTGCATTATTTGCTTATCCGAAAATATTCAAACATGAGAAACTGGAAAGACTCGTATCAAAGGATGGGAAAATCCCGATTGCAATAATGCCGTTTCAGAATATGACAAATGACACCCTTTGGGATGTCTGGCAGGATGGCATTCAGAATATATTGATCACTTCGCTTTCAAACCAGCAGGAATTAAAAGTAAGGCAGGTAGGAACAATCACCAGCATTCTTAAAAGCAAAGGTCTTACGAATTATGCTTCGCTCACTCCTTTAGTTACCAAATCAATTTCAAAGAAACTGGAAACAAATGTCAATATCACAGGAAGTATAAAACAATCGGGTAATATAATAAGATTAAACGCCCAGTTAGTTGCTACAAAGACAGGAACAGTTTTTAAATCTTTCCAGATTAACGGGGTTGCTGACAGTATCCTTTCTGTCATCGACTCACTTTCACGAATGGTTCAGGATTTCCTTCTGATAACCATAATGCAAAAGGAATTGCCAAATTCTGAGCATTATCCTCCTGTAACTATCAAGTCACCCGAAGCCTACAAATATTGTATTTATGGAGTAAAGGCTTTTGAAAAATATGATTATACAACTGCATTTGAATTGTTCAAAAAAGCACTTAAAATCGACTCAAGCCTTTACGGTCTAAATTTTCGTATTTCTGCAGGATATGCTAATCAGGGCTTGTATGAACAGGCCAAAGAATGGTGTCTTAAAGGTTACAGAAACTTGGATAAATTGAAGTCGAGTGATAAAATAGGTGCTATTTCTTGGTACACCTTTCTGTTTAAAACACCAAATGAAGCAATCAGATATGCTGAGGAGATAATTGATATTGATGACCAGGATCCAGATAATTATTATTCTTTAGGTGATCTTTACTGGACAATGCATCAATGGGATAAAGCAATTCCCTGGTTTGAAAAGGCACTGGAGATATATAAAAAATGGGGCTCAAAACCTGAGTGGTCAGCTAACTATATTGAACTTGGAGCTTCATATCATGGGACTGGTCAGTATAAGAAAGAGAAAAAGCTTTATAAGAAGGCAGAAAAGGATTTTCCGGATGACTTTCTTTTGGAATTCAATCAAGCCATTTTGGCTTTAACTGAAAAAGATACAGTTGCAGCAAACATATATATTGAAAAATTTATATCTATCGTTAAGAACCTATCGTGGACTGAGGCAAGTATATCAAATAACCTGGCATTTATTTACAATAGAGGAGGATTTCTGGATAAAGCAGAAGAATATTATCGTCAGGCATACTCCCTCTCCCCGCCTGAAATGTTTGGGTTTCTGAGAAACCTTGCATTCTTCCTGATCGATAAGGACCGAAACGTTGATGAAGGATTGAAACTCGTTGAAAAATATATTAAAATAAAATCTGAAAACTATTTCATTTTGGATGTAAAAGGCTGGGGATTATATAAAAAAGGAAAATACCAGGAAGCACTCGAAACACTCGAAAAAAGCTGGGATTTAAGAATGAAGAATGCAATTTATGACTATGAAGCATTCCAACATCTTGAAGCAGCAAGAAAGGCTGTTGCAGAGCAGAAATAAGAAAGGCGAGCGGTGAGCGGTGAGCGGCGACTGGCTNNAGCTACCGCCAGAAGGATAACAAAGGCGACAAGTGGGTTAGTGAATTTGTAGATGCTTTAAAGGACGAGCTTGATTCGACATTCAAAGAACAGGTCAGTTTATATTTTGATGTCAATCCTCATGACGGACTACTGGAAACCCATGATGTAGACGCCTCTATTGAAACTAAGCTTAAATGTCTTGTCTTTATCCCTATAATATCTCGAACTTATTGTGATCCCAGGTCATTTGGCTGGGAGCATGAATTTAAGGCATTTGTTGAACAGGCCTCCAAGGATCAGTTCGGATTGAAAGTGAAGCTTCCGGGCGGGAATGTTGCAAGCAGGGTGCTTCCAGTCAGGATCCATGACCTGGACAGCGATGATATTGCATTATGTGAATCGGTGACAGGCAGTGTTCTTCGCGGAATTGAATTCATCTATAAATCACCCGGAGTCAACAGGCCCTTGCGTCCACTAGAGGATAAACCAAGGGACAATTTAAATAACACCAGTTACCGCGACCAGATCAATAAAGTGGCCCTGGCAATAAAGGAAATTATTCTCGGTTTAAAGAGCGGCCCTGGTGTGCCAGTAAAGGAAACAGATCAAAAGAAGGAACAATTAAGGGAAGTCAGTAAAAAAGAGGAACAGATATTTGTCAGGAAACCAGTTAAACCAATTTTTCACAAATTACTGTCAGGAATTGCATTATCAGCAATATTGATATTTGCTGCAATAATTTCTTATCCAAAAATATTTAAACGGGACAACGCAGCAGACCTGAAATCTTCAGATGGCAGGATCTATGTTGCAGTGATGCCATTCCAAAATATGACCAATGACACAAAATTGAATGTGTGGCAGGAGGGAATTCAGAATGAATTGATAAATAATCTCACAAACGCTGAGGAATTGAATGTCGGACCATCAGAATCAATAAACGGCCTGCTAAGGAGTCAGGGTGTTACCAACTATGCTTCAGTGACACCATCTGTTGCCGGTAAAATATCAGCAAAGCTGGGTGCAAATGTTTTTATCTGCGGCAGCATAAATCAATCAGGTGAAGTTGTACGGGTCAATGTGCAGCTGACAAATTCAAAGACCGGAGAGGTCATGAAATCCTTCAAGAGAGAAGGGTTATTTAAAGAAGGAAGCATATTCCCGATCATAGATCCACTATCGGAGGAGATAAAAGATTTTCTTATAATATCCGGATTAAAAGAGGAAGTCTACATTGATCCTCAGCGAATCGGATCGTCTGATAATCCTGAAGCATACCGTTATTTTGCCTATGGTCAGAAAGCTTTCGCCAAAGGTGATTTTCCCGAAGCAATCAATTTGTTTTCGCAGGCAGTAGCTATCGACTCAAACCTGACCATTGTTACCTTATATATTGGCTGGGCATATTATAATCAGGGGATGTTTGATGAGGCAAAAAAGTGGTGCCTCAAAGCCTACCAAAAAAGAGACCAGTTGTCAATTCAGCAAAAAACATATACCAATTTTGTACATGCCGTTTTTTTTGAAACACCCGTTGAAGCAATAAAATACTTAAAACAGCTGCAGGAAATGGATGATCAGTGGCCGCATCTTCATTACGAGATGGGTTATTCTTATGCAGATTTGTTTCAATATGACAGAGCGATCCCGGAATTTGAAAGGGCACTGGAGATATTTAAGAAAACGGATTCAAAACCATGGTGGCCTGCTAATTATACAAACCTGGGAAGGGCTTACCATGAAACAGGTCAATATAAGAAAGAAAAGAAACTTTATAAGAAAGCCGAACAGGATTTCCCCAACAATCCTTCTATAATTCAAAGACAGGCTATACTGGCATTGACTGAAGGAAACCTGACCCAGGCGAAACAATATATTTTGAAATACAGATCCGTCAGTCAAGAAAATGGCTCATCTGAGGCAGAAATGGCAACAACCCTTGGTTTGGCTTACTCTGAGGCTGGTATTCCTGATAAGGCGGAGGAGTATTTCAGGCAGGCACTCTCATTAGAACCAGAGAACCCCTTGAGAATGAATTCTCTTGCTTATTTTCTTATAGATAAAAACCGAAATATTAATGAAGGCCTTAATCTTGCTGAAAGTGCCTTGAAATTACAACCAGAAAATTATTCCTTTTTAGATTCCAAAGGATGGGGACTTTATAAGCAGGGCAAAAGCAAGGAAGCTCTCGACCTGATCCAGAAGTCATGGGACCTGAAACCAGTTTATAGTCACCAGATATATCTCCATCTGGAGGAAGTAAAGAAAACTGTTACCGGGCAGAAATGAAATTGAGAGGGCTAGAGCGGGAGAAAGGAAGAGTGGGAGAAAGCGGAGAAAAGAAAGCCGCGTAGCGGCGATCCGTACATAGAACGAAGCATTTAAACTATATGTGAGCCACGTAGTGGCGGCCTGTAATAATTATTTGACTTTGCATAAACTTAAGTTTAAATTTATACTCAAATCCAGATTTTTTATATCGCAGGTACTATAACCTAATGATAAAAAAAATCTTTTATCAGCTAATCCTTGCAGCTTTTCCATTGATACAGATCTATGGACAAAGTGATATAAATGACACGTGCCCGGTACAGGCTGATAATCAAAAAAAAGGTTTTTTCCTTTTCAGCAATGATCAAATTCTTAAGATTTCCATCCGTTTTGATCTGACCGATTTTTTACATAAGTCCAAGAGAGAAAACTCCTTTGACGGAATTATGACTATTCATCAGGCAGAAAATGATTCCATTGAAAGAGAAATTACAGTTAAATACCGTGGTACATTCCGGTTTGAGAATTGTGCATTCCCTTCGATGCAGATAAATCTCAAAAAACCAATTCATGCATATTGCGATACCGATAAGATTAAAAAGCTTAAGATGGTTTCTCGATGCGGTACTGCCAGAATTTATGATGAGTACGGATTAAGGGAGTACCTTGTTTATAAGCTCTATAATGCTATAACCGATACAAGCTACCGGGTCAGATTGCTCAGTATCACATTCACGGATACCAAAAACAGGCGGAAACCGGTCACGCAATATGGCTTCTTCATTGAACCGCTTGACATTTTAGCCAGGAGGTTAAATGCTGATATTGTAAAATCAAAAAATCTGACTCAGGTTAATATTGTGCCTGAGGTAATGGACAGAGTAGCGATATTCAACTATATGATTGCCAATTGGGACTGGTCGGTCCCCGGGTTACATAATATTTCTGTAATAAAATCCAGAATTATTTATGATGCAGGTCTTGGATTATCAGTTCCATATGATTTTGATATTTCCGGTCTCGTCAATGCAGATTATTCAATACCAGCAGAGGCAACAGGATTGAAAAATGCCCGTGACCGCAAATATACAGGGATATGCAGAAGCAGGGAAGTTTTTGAGAATGACCTGAAGAGCTTTTTAGCCAAAAAAGAAAAGCTGTTTTCTGTGGTAAATGATTTTTCATACTTGAGTGAGAAATCAAAGAAAGACATAATTACTTTTCTCAATCAGTTCTTCATCAGGATCGAGAAACAAAAAAACCTTAATTCCATTACTAATGAGCTTATGAACAATTGCAAAAGTCTTTAATTTAAAATCTCAGAATATGACTCAAAGTTTTCAGATTCTCAGTTCCGATACCGTTTGGGGTATACTTATCCGGTTCGCAATTAATCTGGTCTTCCTGATAATACTGATCGGATTGATCTATTTCAGAAGTTCGAAAAAGGAAAAATATCTGTTCACTTTCTTCCTTATCGGTATAATAGTCTTTTTGGTCTGTTCAATTATGAAAAGAGTTAATATCCAGTTAGGCGTGGCTTTTGGATTATTTGCCATTTTCGGGATACTCAGACTGAGGACCAGGAATTTCAACGTAAAGGACATGGCGTATCTCTTCACCACTATCGGCCTTTCAGTTATCAATGCCCTGGGAATGATGGTTATGCCTTTTGCAGGGATCGTAACACTCAACGCAATCGTCTTGCTTTCTGTTTTTATACTGGAAGAATTCCTGCAAAGGAACCTTTTCAAAAAACATAGGATTTTATATGACAATCTTGGTCTGCTTCTTCCAGATAAAAAAACTGAACTTTTAAACGATATCTCTGCCAAAACCGGACGGAAAATCATTAAGGTCAAAATCCTGAGTATTGATATTAAAAAGGCAGTTGCTAACCTGGAAATATTTTTCAGGGAACAGTGAAATATATGGGAAATGCAATACCAATTACGGTAGGTGTTGTCGGTCATCTGGATGTTATTACCACAGACGATCACAGACTCCGGATCACAAAATTATTCCTTGATCTGACATCAGAATACCCTAATTCACCGATCTGGCTTTTTTCATCACTTGCAGATGGTGCAGACAGGTTTGTCGCCAGGATATTCCTGGAGCTTAAAAACACCCGTGAAGATCTTAAAAACAGGCTTGAGCTTATTGTACCGACACCGTTTAAACCCGCTGAGTACAAGAAGGATTTTTCAGAAGCTTCCAGCAGGGAGTTTGATGATATGCTGAGCCATTCCAAAAGAACCTTCTGTATAAGTTGCGAAGAGTATTTAAACGACAGGCCCCTCCAATATCTGAAGGCAGGCAAATTTGTAGCTGACAGTTCAGTGATTCTTATCGCATTCTGGGATGGTGAAAAGGGGAAGAAAGGAGGAACGGCGGATATTGTAAGGCATAAGGTAGCAGGTGATGATGATAATGTGGCTGAAAGCACATTCGAATATGACGGAACAGTCTTCATTATACCATCAGACAGAGCCGGATCAGCATCGGCAAATTCTGCGAACATATCTTATGGCGAACCCCTCTCACTTGACATGGTGCGGAAGGACCCTGCAATCGGGGAGGCTCTGAACAAAATAGAAGAGATCAATACTGAAACCATAGAAGCCAATGATCCGGCAATTGTAAATTCACAGAACAACCTGTTCAGGGACCACGACAAACTTGATGATCCACAGAAATTCATCATGGAATTATATTCCCACTTCGACGTTCTTTCGCTTCGATCCAGGGTAAAAGATATCCGTATTACCATAGTTCTATTTATTTTTGGATTGTTCTTCCTGCTGGCTCTCGAAATCTACTCCAATTTGTTCCTGACAGATCTTGTACTTGGGAGTGCGATGGTTCTGATTTCTTTTGCAACTGTAATATATTTCTATTCAAGATCAAAACAGAATCATAAGAAATATTTAATTAACAGGACATTAGCTGAAGCATTGAGGATCCAGTTTTACTGGAACATGGCCAGTATAACAAAAAATGTCTCGGATTATTTCCTAAGGATACACCGGAAAGATTTTACCTGGGTGAAGCTCATGCTTTCAGCTGTTTATGGTATTACCTATGTCAACAGAAAGATAACATCTGAGATAATAAAGGATGTTACGTTAAGTTGGGTAAAAAGCGAAGCTGATTTTTTTAAATCGTCCATCTCCAGAATGACAAAACAAATAGCATTAAACAATAGGATTTCCGATGCATCATTTGTCATTTCCTTTGCCCTGCTTATATCCATATTCTTTTTCGGTGGCTTTTATTCAAAGCATAACCTGCAGAATTATATCCTTGTAATTGTTGGAGCATTATTAGGAATTTTTGCGTTGATAAAAGCTTATATTCAGATGAAAGGATATGAACAGCTGATGAACCAGTATGAACTAATGCTTGTGATATACACAAGGGCGGAGTCTAAAATAAATGAGACTGACACATATGACCTTGATCCTGACAGGAAAAATGCATACCTGAAAGAGCTCTTTTTCGTTATCGGCAAGGAGGCTCTGATTGATAACGGGAACTGGTACCTGATCTTCAAGGAAAAAGAACCTGAGATTGAAGGGATTTAAGTAAGCTGGATTCCGGATTTATGAAAACAGCCAGAGTGGTGAAAAATCATCTGCCAGATTAATAAGCTCTTGCAGGGAATCGGTTATCAGTTTAAGGTAATGTTTGTGCTTTAATCTGATGGTGTTCGCATATTTCTTCAGTATTTTCTGATCGTCAGTGTGATATTGCCCTGACTCAAAAATACCGGCAAGTTCCTCCATTATACCGATAAGAAACAGATTGCTTTCCCTGGTTATTTTTTTGAATTCTTTTTCTAAGGATTGATATTCATTTCCTGCATCGCAGAACCGTTTAAAGACTAAGAGGTAATTTCTGGTCCATTTTGAAATATTTGCAAGACCTTCGGGTTCAAGCTGCCATTTCATAAAACATTTTTTCACAAAATTGTAATAATCGTTCATCGATGTCTCCGGAAAGTCGTAGTCGTAGAAACCAGGTCTGCCCTTTAATCTGCCATCTTTCCTGAGATCGCTCTCAACACGTGTATTAAAATAAGGTATCAATTTAAGGTATGTTACCGGTGTATACCCATCTCCGCATATTTGTTTAAGAAACAGGATGTTCTTATGAAGGGTTTTATAAGTTGTCTGAGGCTGGAAGAGCATGAATCCATAATCGAACCCGATTTTAAGCTTTTTAAGTATCCTGATTCCATCCAGGGATCTGGCTATTGTCATTTTCCGGTTAAGAGATTTCAATCCTTCATCAGTACCGTCTTCTATTCCCATGAAGACCAGAAACAGGCCGCAACTCTTCATCAATCCGAAGATGTCCTCATTAACCTCGTCGGGTCTGCAGTTGATTTTCCAAATGATCTTTTTGTGAAGTTTCTTTCTTATGAGTTCATTACAGAATGTTGATATCCATTCTGATCTGTTTTTGCTTACTACCGGGAAATCATCATCCTGAAACAGGAATACAGAACAATCCTGATATTTGAACAGGTATTTCATTTCATCCACGACCCTCTCAGGTCTTCTGAGCCTCTTGACAGGACCGGGAGGGAGTCTGTAAAACTCCCTTGTGTTGCAGTAAGCGCAATTGTGGACGCAGCCTCTCCCGGCAATTACTGCAGCAAACTTCCTGTCAAAGGCATATTCAGTTGGTGATACCCGGAAGGGGTATGGGAATTTGTCCAAATCTTTCTCAAGAGGCCGCAGCGAATTAGTAATTATTTCACCATTATTCCTGTAAGCAAGGCCTTTTATCTTTCTCCAGTCCGATCCGCTTTTCACTGACCTTACCAGCTCAAGAAAAGTATATTCACCTTCAAACCGGACTGATGAATCAAGCGAAGGAATGAATTTGAAAAGATCTTTATATCGCAAGCTGGCAAAATAACCCCCCGCAGTAAAATGACAATTGATGCCATTTTTCCTCAGAAAGCCCGCAAGGTTCCTGAACTGATAAATGTGATACTGAAAAATAACAGAAAATCCTATTATAAAAGGATCCGTTTTTTTTACAATTTTCAGGATCTCATCATTTTCTTTGCGAAGGTCAACCGTCTGAATTTTAATTCCTTCTTTCTGTATAACGGCAGAAAGATATCCCATTCCGAGGTTATTATACTCCTCGAATCCAATAAGAATAACAGACTGCAAACGGCTCTTCAAATTTTCCTGGCCAGCTTTTTACTTAATTACCTTAAGCATTTCAGCATATGTTTTGGATTCGCTATCCGCACAGTTTTTCATATGCTGAAGGCTCAGGGCGCTGATCTTCTTCATCATATCGGCACCTTTTTTACCAGCCGGAAGACTGCATGCGATGGCATGCATTATAAATTCAGGCGGAATCGGTCGGGGAAATGTTGACATAATCTTTACATTTTAAGTTAAACAATCTGGAAATAGAACAATATTTAATCTGCAGAATATTTGCGAACTAATTCCTGGAAGTCCGGTCTTGATGCTAGTGGTTTCCATGAAGGGTCAATCTGTAATAATTTTACAGAAAGATCTGAAGGGTTATCCAGCAAATACTTAATGCTTTTGATACTGTTTTCAAAGTCACCAGTCATTGTATAGATCTCGGCAAGGTTTATTCTCATGTCACCTTCAAAAATCTTATTTTTTCCGGAAAGCTCAACTGCTTTTTTCCCGGCCTCGATAGCTTTTGCCTTATCAGCCAGCCCGGCATATGCTATACCAAGTGAACCGTATAAATCAGCGTTTCCAGGGCTGGCTGCCAATTGGTTAATAAAGAAAACTCTGGCAGAATCATAGTACTGATAAGCTTTATGCTGGTTATTTAAATAGCTATATATAAATGCGTTATATATATCCTTTTCCCCCGTACTGCTAAAATCTCCATTGCCTGATGATGCAACTTTATTAAGAGCCTCCCCGAATTTCCCGTCATAAATATCAAGCATGATCTTTGCTCTTAAAAAGCTTTTTCCGGTTTTATAGGTTGCAGAATCAAGCATTATTCTTGCTTCAGAGGTATTTCCGGTTTTTGAAAGAAGGGCACCAACTTTGTTGCTGTACGGGGCCGACCAGTTTGGCATAATTTCAGAAGCTTTATCCTGGTAATATATTGCAGTATCATAATTATGCATTAGCAAATAGGACATTCCTATATTTGTTAGAATTAGAGCATCCCGGGGTTCGGAGCGAAGAACTTTTTGCATCATATTCTTCGATTTTTCCCATTCTCCGATTCTCCTGTAGACGATGGCCAGGTAATAAAGGCATAAGCTGTTTCCGGGATCCTGTTCCGATGCTTTTTGAAACTGAACCATTGCTTTCTGATAATCGCCAAGGCAGTAATAGTAATAGAATCCGAGAGCAATCTTTGCGTCGGCCAGATCCTTATCAATCTCAAGGGCCTTATCTATATCCTGTTTGCATTTATCAACCTGAGTGACATCAAGGTACCTCGCATAATATCCCCAGGATCGAGCAATGGCGCGTTTAGCATATGCCAGAGCAAACTCAGGGTCAAACATTATAGCTTTATCATACATTTGAATAGCTGATTCAAAGCTTGTTGAATCAACGAACTTATTACCGGTTAAGAGGAAGTACCATGAATTATTTGAAAGTGCATCAGCCGAAATAAGGTTAATATAGGCATCAGGATTTTTGGTCGGTCTTTTTGCAGCTTGTTTCTTTTCTTCAGGAGTCAGGACTGCCTCTAATTTCTCGGCAATCTGCTCGGAAATAGCACTCTGTACCTCAAAAATATCACTGCACTCTCTGTCATATATATCACCCCAGATCTGCCCCTCAGGAGAAACCCTTATTAACTGCGCGTTAATCCTTATTTTGTCATCCTGGCTCTGAAAATTTCCCCTGATTATGTAATTAACTCCCAGTTCCGCGCCGATTTCCTTAATATTTTTTTTCTGGTCTTTGTATTTTAACGTCGATGTACGCCCAATAACCCTCAAACCGTGATTCTCTGACAATTGATTGGTTATTATATCAGCTATGGCGTCACAAAATGAAGCTTTTTCTTTGTCGCTGCTCAGGTTCTCAAACGGTAATACCGCAATTGATTTATCCATCTTGATTGCTGGTTTCAAGAGTTTTGGAAGTAAGAAATAGCCAAGAATTAAAAGCAGCGATATAATGAGACCCGAAAAAATTATTGTGTTCTTCAGGTTCCCGATAGGCTTTGACTTTTCTGATACCGGACTCCTGACAACCTTTTCTTCATTCAGGTCATGCTTCTTTAATGCATTTATAATCTCTTTAACAGAGTTGGCAACCTTGTTGATCTGATCGCGGTAGTATGTCTTGTTAAGGTTGTCCTGGGGATGATCCTCATTAGCCCGCAATGGCCTGTTTACACCGGCAGATTTATAAATGAAATCAATGCTCCGCAAAACTCCGCCAAGCTCCTGCTCAATAAGTGCTCTGTCTTCATGTTCGATTTCATGAATCCTTACAGGCAATACTCTGCTGGTCACGTTTCCGCTTGCAAGCCGGATATCTCTTCCGAACTGATCTTCTCTTGAGATTTTATTAAAGGCACAGAATTCATGCTGCCAGGCAAAACTTTTTGAATCACAATAAGTCTGGGAGATAATTGGAATGAAAACCAGGCACCTGAGCTTTTCTTTTAGCGATGCATCAACATCATGTGTCTCAAGAAGCCCATCATGCGGATTGATATCGAAATAAACATTAACTTCTTCTTTAAAAGTGGCTTCAAGCTCCCGCCTCAGATGATCAACAAACTCAGTTACCCAGCCGTCGTATTTATTGTCTTTCTGACGGTAGCTAATAAAGATATCGTATGTATAGTTTTCAATTATACTTGACACTTTTTTTTGTTAATTTAAAGTAAAGACTTGATAAGGATACCCTATTCATTATCAAAGTTAACCCATCGTAAATCCAAAAGCAAAAGTATTTTTTGTTTAAGGAATAACCCGAAAAATTATATTTATCAGATTTTTACGCCTATGACAAGAATATCGTCAATCTGGTCCTCGTTATTTTCTTCTCTCCATTGTTCGAATTCCTCGTAAAGCATGTCACTCTGTTCAGGCATGGAAAAATCCCTGATGTTCAACAGGAAGTTTTTAAACCTGTTTCTCTGGTATTTCTTATGAAATTTACCGCCAAACTGATCAGAGTAGCCATCTGAGCATAAATAGACCGAATCTCCGGGTTTAAGGAGTATCTTTTCCTGAGTGAATCTGCATTCAGCCTTTTCACTGCACTCTTCTATAAAGTTTTCAGGCTTGTATTCGATTATTTCGTTGCCAGTAACCCTGTACAATGGACTGCCAACTCCGGAGTAGATCAGAGTATTGGATTCAATATCCAGGGCACAAAGAGCAATATCCAGGTCGTCGACTAAGCCGGTATTATCTTCATCACGCCTGAGGAACCGATGAACCCTGGAGTACAAATGGTTCAGGATCTCTGCCGGTTCGACAAGTTCCAGTTCATTTACTGCCTGATCGAGTGTGCCATACCCGATGGTGCTTAACAGAGCTCCGGGAATTCCATGTCCGGTGCAGTCGGCGGCTGCGAATATTATCCGCTTATCCTGCTTGCTGAAAAAATAGAAATCGCCGCTTACTATATCCTTTGGCTTGAACAGAATAAAACTATCAGGAAAACATTCTCTTACAAAAAAATCGTCAGGCAGAAAAGTCTCCTGGATATGGAGTGCATAGTTATAGCTCGATTCAATCTCTCTGATCGCCTCTTCAATCTTACTATTCCTGATACTGACCATCTGTTCAGCTCTGGCAGATAATTTAACCATTTTTCTTATCTGATCATTCATCTGCCTGGTCTCCTCCAGTATCTTATTTATGCTGCTATGGGGTTTTATTGCATATGGCAGCCTGCTGATCCTATCGGGATTAACCGGATAGGCTTCATAATCAATATCCTGAAGCAATGCAGGAATCAGTCGGACAAGCTCACGGTCCTTCTCTTTTTCAGACTCTGACAATTCCTCATAAGGAATAATGCTTGAATGAATTTTTTTATTGCTGTCTTTCACATTGCCGTATAACCATCCTTTTAAAATTTTATCCCAGCACCACCTGACATGTTCAACCCTGGCCATTGTTTCGACTTCTTCGTTATTAAGATGAAGCGCAACGGGTTTGAATCCTTTCCTGACCGGCCTTATTTTATAACCTATTGATAACAATTTAGCCGGAATATGGTAAGCATTATCAAGATTGGATGATTTGATCTCCGTATCAAGATCCTCAAAGTCTGATGTGTTTTGACTTACCCCTTCCCCTGGCTTATGGATCCACGACAAATAGATATTCTTTTCCTGACCATTCTGCTGTTTTCTTATCTCATGGAGATATCTGGAATGAATAGCCCTTGCAAGCTTGTTGACCATTTTCTCATTTATCTCCGCCACCTCTTCCGATCGGATAATTTCGAAGCCGATTTTTTTAAGCTCAACGGGTATCAGGTGATTCATCTCAATGAAAAATCGTCTTTTCTTCTCTTTCAGATCCTGAAATGAGACCAGGTTGGCTCCGGGCCTTCCTTTAGATTCATCAATCTTGCGTTCATCTATAAGTTTACCGCAATAATTGTCATAGTCAGACTTTGCCATATTCTCAATTTCATTATAAGGTATGAGGCATGTGCGGCAAAAATCCTTGTAATTGCGGATTAAAAGATTCAGTGATTTTAGCTTCCCCGGTATTCTTGAAACAAAAACAAGCCAATCCTGCTTCTCATCTTTAGAAAGTTTTCGGAAATCTTTATTTAAGGTAAAAGGTGAAGTAAATAAATCCTGAACCCGACAGATGTCGGCATAAAAATATTCTGCAAGGGTTTCTAAGGAGACCTTCCCATCCACTGTCTCTTTTGAATAAAGATCTTGAATCTGTGAATTATCAGGATTAAATATAATCTCAGACCAGTTCTGTATTTCTTTGTTTTTAGATGGGCCTGTCATAATAGCAAATTATTAATATCTGCCTGGTGAACTATTTTTTATCCTTCTTAATATATTCAAAAGGCATTTTGGATATCCTCGACATCTCCCTGCCCGATTCAAGCATATCAAAGTCGTCATCTTCATAGTGCCATTTTACCATAACATCTCTTCCTTTTGAGCGTACAGATGATATAAGCTTGCAAAAATCAAGAATGTACTTGGCCGATGATGAATTGAAATATTCTAAATCAAAATTGAAAACCGGGGTATCTGTTTCCGGATTTGATTTTAAGAGATAAAGAGAATAATCATCAAACCAGCTGATAATTTCATTATAAAACAGGTTTACATCAGGAGGTCTTGATTCACCTGAGATCTCAAAGAAATTATTTTCAGGATCCAGGACCACCTTTGGCGAACTTGCCGACCGTTCAATAAATAATTTCCTCATAATATATTTATTTACAGTTATTTGTATTTTAAAAACTGAGATATTCCTGTTAACCGGACAGAAACTATAATCAATCTTGTTCCCCGATTTAAGCCTCATTAATATGAAACCCAGGCCGGCTCCATCTCCGTTTTGCGTCGATTGCCTGCTGATCTTATCTTCATACAGACCGGAAAGCTCATGATTATCAATATAATTTACCAGTTCAATTATAGCTGTCAGCTTCTCCGTTATTTCGTCTGAAACCGGATTGCCTGCTTTTATAATAATCTTATCACTGCTTTTTTCTGCTGAAATGAATGGCTGCGTTTTTATTTCGGAAGATGTTTTCTTTATGGAATGCCTGGAGATATTCTCGAGGATCTCAACAATTATAGTATAAACCCGTTTGGCTGTAGTTTTGTCAATATGGATATAATCCTTTGAATTTTTTAAATCCCTCAAAAGATGGTCAATTATTCTGTGATTGACAGGACCGGTATAGTTCAGAAATTTTCCGGGGTCGGGCATATATTAAGTTTTTTTAACTAAATCTCACATTCCGGTGTTGCCCAAAAAAAAGTTTTTCTGTATACTGATAAATTCTTAACTTGAATTGGTTTAAACAAAGATAAACTATATAACAGGAATAACTTCAGCGTTGATTGCCAATATTTTTATGACCATTAATTATTAAGGGAATATTATGAGTGAGACAATTCTGAATGCGCTGGTTCAACTTTTTGCCCTGATCGCTGATATCCATGATGAAACGGTCATTACCAGCAGGGAGAAAAATATAGTAAGATCATTCCTGGCCCGGCACCTGAATAACGAGCTGGTTGTCAGGTACATGAAAATGTTTGAAGAATTCCTTATCCTTTATAATTCGGAAAGCATTTCAAAAGGAAGCTTAAGGGACATGAAGAGGACCTCGCTTAAGGCAATGAGGATCCTTGCAATCTGTGAAAAGATAAATGAGGAGCTTCAGCAGAAGCAAAAGATTTATGTGCTTGTCCAGCTGATGGACTATATCTCGCTGGGAGCTGAAATAACCGAGAATGAACTCGATTTTTTGCAGACAGTCGGGAATGCTTTTTATATTCCGGAAATGGAGTTCCTCGACATTAGAAGCTTTATAATGAATCACTCACAGGGAGTGATTGAAAAATTCAGACTCCTTATTGCAGATAATGACAATCATTTTGAATCCGGGGATATCAAACACATTTTCTGTGACCATCTTACAGGGAACATTTCGTTCTTTTATGTTGCAAGCACAAATACCTACATTCTGAGATATGAAGGCAATGAGGACTTTTATCTGAACGGGCAGAATATTTTTCCCGGCCAAACCTACATTTTCAACCCGGGTTCAACAATACGTGGTCCGGGAATTAAAACAATCTACTATTCCGAAATAAACAGCCGCATATCTGAAACGACTCGTAAATTTAAGATCAGTCTCGATGCGCAAGATGTCTCATTCAGGTTCAGGAACAGTGATAACGGCATTCATAATCTGGATTTTCATGGGGAATCAGGGACATTAATCGGAATCCTGGGAGGAAGCGGTGTGGGGAAATCGACCACGCTGAGTATTCTCAACGGGACCATGAAACCACAGAGCGGCAAAGTACTGATAAACGGATATAATCTTTATGATGAAAATGAGAAAAAAAACCTGAAAGGAATTATAGGTTTTGTTCCTCAGGATGATCTTTTAATAGAAGATCTAACCGTGTTTCAGAATATCTTTTACAATGCAAAAATGTGCCTCAATAATCTTCCGGAAGAAAAATTAATTGAAGTAATCAATAAAGTGCTTATTGATTTTGACCTGGAGGAAATAAAAGATCTGAAAGTAGGCAATCCACTGAAAAAAATCATCAGCGGAGGACAAAGAAAAAGGGTCAACATTGCGCTGGAGCTGCTTCGTGAGCCTACAATCCTTTTTGTCGACGAACCAACTTCGGGACTATCTTCTTTCGATTCAGAAGCTGTGATGAATTTGCTTAAAGAACAAACACACAAGGGGAAGCTCGTAATAATAAATATACATCAGCCGGGTTCCGAAATTTATAAAATGTTCGATAAGATCATGATAATCGATAAGGGTGGATATCAGATATATTTCGGGAATCCCACGGAAGCAATTATTTATTTCAAAACCATCAGCAAACATGCCAACCCTGATGAGGATCAATGTATTAAATGCGGTAATGTCGATACCGATCAGATTCTTCAGATAGTAGAAGCAAAAGTGATCAATGAACACGGAAAGGCAACCCGAATCAGGAAAATTTCTCCTAAAGAATGGGCTGATAAATTCAGGGTAAAATCAGACAGGATAGTTCAGGAAACCGCTTCAGAAAAGCATGCACTTCCGGAGAATAATTTCAGCATACCAGGGCTGCTCAGGCAGTCAAAGATATTCTTTACCCGTGATCTTTTATCCAAATTGGCTGATAAGCAATATATTCTTATCAGCTTGCTGGGTTCGCCCATCCTTGCCCTTCTGCTTGCATATTTTACTAGATTCAGCAAAGACTCACATTATATTTTCAGTGATAACGAAAATATACCGGCATACCTTTTCATGTGCGTCATCACTTCCCTTTTCCTTGGCCTTATGGGAAGTTCGGAAGAGATTGTCAGGGACAGGAAAATCCTTAAGAGAGAATCATTTCTGAACCTGAGCTGGTTCAGCTACCTGAACTCTAAAGTATTGATATTATTCATTATATCTGCAGTCCAGACTATATTGTTTATAATGATCGGGAACATGATTCTTGGAATAAAAGGCATGACCCTGAGTTTTTGGCTGGTCCTGTTTACGACATCATGTGCTGCAAACATTCTCGGCCTCAATATATCCTCTGCGTTTAATTCTGTTGTCACAATTTATATTCTCATACCTTTTATTATTATACCACAGCTGCTGTTCAGCGGTGTCCTGGTGAAATTTGACAAGCTTCATTTAAGCAACAAGTCCTCACAGGAATTCGTTCCTGTTATCGGAGATCTGATGATGGCGCGCTGGTCGTTTGAAGCAATGGCGGTTGAGCAATTTAAAAACAACTATTTTGAGAGGCTCTTTATTAAAAATGATATTGAAGGAAGCAGCGACTTATATTACGGTACTTTTCTGATTAATTCAAACCTTAAAAAAGACCTTTGGATCTGCAGCAATTACATTAACAACACCGGATATAAGGAGCTTGTCGGCAATAGCTTCTCCAGGCTGAACTACCATATCGATGAACTTGCGAAAATATCGGAAATTACTCCGGGAATCTGGAAAGAGTCATTGAAGGCAGATAAATTCAACAGAGACATTTATAACAAAGCAGCCGCATATCTTGATTCTCTGCATAAATATTTTATGGATCGGTACAAGCATACAACAGCTCTGAATGATAATATAAATCATTCGCTTGAGACAACTTTAGGGAAGGAGGGAAGGATAAGCCTTGAAGAGAATAACAAAAATAAAAAACTGGAAACTCTGATCCTGAATCGTGAAACAATAGATTGGACAATTGTAACTCCAAAGAGGATACTACGGAAATACGAGCCGGGTTATATGAAAGCTACCTCAAAGCTCGGACGTGCCCATTTTTATGCACCTGTCAAAATGATCGGAAGCAGGGAGATTGATACCTACTGGTTTAATCTTGCGGTAATATGGGCTGTGTCGTTATTGCTCTATCTGGCGCTATATTTCAATCTTATCAGGAAACTCATCGATTATTTCAGCACAATGCGTCTTCAGAAGTCAGAGACCTGATAATTATTGAAATCCCGAAAAGCAAGTTTAGACTGATAGGATATTTACGAAAAGGGTATTTCCCCAATGTGTCTATTTAAGCCATTTCTCTACGGCTTCAGGACTCAACCCCGATAGTCCAAGCTTATTTTTTTTGTTATAGCCATTCAGATCATTGGCAAGCTTACCGGCTTTTTCAGTCTCTTTAAGTTTTGAAACTGTTGTAAAGCCAAGGCTCTTAAGAGGGGCTATCCACTCCTGAGGGATTCCAAGTGAAATGTATTCATCGTCCCGGCTTTCTGTCCTGGGCTTATGACTTTCCGGTTTCATCTGAGGGAAAAGAAGAACATCCTGGATTGAAGGCTGGTTGGTCAGAAGCATGGTAAGCCTGTCGATGCCCATACCCATTCCGGATGTGGGAGGCATTCCGTATTCAAGTGCTCTTACAAAGTCGAGATCAATGAACATAGCTTCGTCATCTCCCTTTTCGGTAAGCCTNNAGACCTGGTTTATTCCTGTGCATTTTGGTAAGCGGTGACGTTTCAACAGGGTAATCAATTATAAACGTAGGCTGGATATAATTATGTTCGCATTTTTCGCCAAAGATTGCATCAATCAGCTTCCCTTTTCCCATTTCAGGGCTGACAGGTATATCTAGCTTATCACATACTTTCCTGAGTTCAGCTTCATCCATTCCGGAAATATCAATCCCTGTGTTTTCCCTGATAGCATCGAGCATGCTTATCCTTTTGTAGGGAGGGGTTAAGTTGATGGTCTGGTCGCCATATATTATTTCTGTCTTTCCATGGAGATCGAGAGCAGCTTTTTTAATAATCTCTTCTGTGAAATTCATCATCCAGTTATAATCCTTATAGGGGATATAAATTTCCATAACTGTAAATTCGGGGTTATGTGTACGGTCCATACCTTCATTTCTGAAATCCCTTGAAAACTCATATACGCCTTCAAATCCGCCGACGATAAGACGTTTAAGATATAACTCGTTTGCGATCCTCAGGTAAAGAGGCATATCGAGCGCATTATGATGTGTGATGAACGGTCTGGCAGTCGCGCCACCAGGAATAGGCTGAAGAATCGGAGTCTCAACCTCAAGATAACCACTTGAATTGAAAAGTTCACGCATCGACTGGATTATCT
>PMBC01000035.1:37441-39935 GCA_003152835.1 Bacteroidales bacterium
ACATGAACAGTGGTTTCCCCGGTTTGTGTTTTGAAGACATGACCTTTGACGCCAATAATATCTCCAATGTCAAGAAGATGCTTAAAAAGGGTATTATACATTGTCTTATCTTCGCCGGGACAAATATCGTCGCGTCTGATATAGATCTGTATCTTTCCTGATGAATCCATCAGTTCTGCAAAAGAGGCATTGCCCATAATGCGTCTGCTCATTATTCTCCCGGCTATGCAGACATCCTGGAAATTATTCTTTTCAGGCGAATAATTATCGTAAATATCCTGTGCGAAAGCGTTTGTTTTATATTCTGCGGCAGGGTAGGGATTTATTCCGAGTTTTCTTATCTCTTCAAGAGAATTTCTTCTTATCTGCTCCTGTTCGCTCAATAACATATTACTCATGATCCTTTTGAAATTTGTGCAAATATAGAAAAATTATGCCTTGGTTTAATCCATGGCTGAAAAGGCACAATGGCATAAAGGTGCAAAGGCACAGAGGCTTAGAGGTGTGAAGGCTCGATAATTTCTGTTTTATAGACTATTTTCGATCTTGCTTTTTCAGGTGATGAGGCGTTGCCGCAGGCCGACTGGACAAATAGCGAAGCACCCAGAACGGTAGTCTCCTTCTGATCAATAATTTTAACGGGCACACCAGTATAATTTGCTCTCAGCTTGTTCCATAACCTGTTCTTTGATCCACCTCCGACACAGAGAATGCTTTCGGTCCTGAATCCACCCGCCTTTTCGAGAGCTGCTTTGCCTTCAGCAAGCCTGGCCGACAAAGCCTCGAGCATAGCGCGATATATCTCATCGCGCGTCGATTCCATTGTCAAACCAAGTATCTGTCCTCCAGGTTTCCCCTTCAATTCCTCATAGAACTTTGGCACTATCTTTATGCCATTTGAGCCGGGCGGCACTCTCTCCGCACCGGTGATCATCGCTTCATAGACTCCATCTTTAATATCGCTGTAAAGATTCTTCCTGGCCCATTCCAGTATTCCTGAAGCGATCCACTGATTTCCGATATCGTAAAGACCTTTCTCTGAATCGAGTTCAGTGGTTATTGACATATCGAGCTGCTCTTTTCCCGACTTGCAGGATTCTGATCGTACCATCAGTATTTCCCATGTTCCTGAACTTAGAACAGGCTGGTTCCTGCCGGCTCCCGACCCGAATATCGCGAACTGGGTATCATGACCCGTAGCTACAACCGGCGTTCCGGCAGGGATTCCTGTTTCAGCGGAGGCTGTTTTACTGACTTTCCCCGTAATTGTTCCGGGTTCAGCGATTTCACCAAACCTGTCTGCAGGGAAGCCGATCTTTCCAAGAATATTGTCAGAAATATTCCGTGTGGAAAGTGAGGAGACCATTGAGGTCCCTGCCATTGTTGCATCATTGATCATTTCACCCGACAGGAAATACGAGAATATTGAAGGCATGAAGAGGAACCTGAAGCTTTTTTCAATCAGATCTGGCTTCTGTTCGGCAAACCAAATAAGCTTATTAATCGTGTTGAAGTTGAAAGGAAGCACTCCGGCTTCCTTATAAAGATCTTCAACAGGAATATACCTGCCGATATTATCCATTATGGGTCTTGTTCTTTCACATTGCCAGGATATTACCGGGTAGAGCATCTTCCCGTTCCTGTCAAAAAGGGTACCATCGACGCCGAAGGTTGTGACAGTCACGCCGGCGATTCGGCTGGATTGGATCGAGGTGATAACTTTCCTAGATCCAAGGCACATCTTCTGCCAGATCTCTTTTGCGTCCCATATTCTGTAAGAGGGATAGAAAGGATCGGGAGCACTGTTATTCTGAAACGATTCTGAAGCTACAATAATACCTTTGCTGTCAATTGCTATGACCCTGACATTAGTGGCACCGCAGTCAAATACAATTACAATATCTCTTTCGGACATTTCAGCCTTTATCCCAGGTTTTTAAGGAATGCCATTGAAGCTCCTGCTCCCACAATTGCAATAAAATAGAGGACAAGAATAACTATTGTGAAGATGCCAATGTAAACGCAATATGATTTAAGGTTTTTAAATGCTTTCCTCAACTCCTCTTTATCAAGCGTATGAACTGCATTCCCGGTATGCTTTGAAAAACGAAACAGGTAAAGTATCGGGAAAAAGTAAAGTATGGCGAAAATCAGGATTATAACAAATATGATCCATTCAGGAAATCCTACCGGGATATCAGCTGTTTTAAATGCTGAAAGAAAAACCCCGGCGAACAGGCCGCCTATTAGCATGAGGCCCAGGAATATAAAGCCAAGAATTGCAAAGAACATAGTCCATTTACGGGTAGTGTTCAGGTAGTTGAGGGAATCCTGTTCAATCTCAATTTTTCTGATTTCGGGAGCATTTTCCATAAGATTAAGTTTTAAAGTATTGACAATTAATAATTTACTGTTAATTAATTAACAATGATAAAATTACTTCTACCAAGTTATGAATAATCTTTTATTTATACAATGCCCCGTAATTCGCGCA
>PMBC01000072.1 GCA_003152835.1 Bacteroidales bacterium
ATATTGTTCAGCACTTCCTGCTCATTTATAAGGGTTTTTTCAAAGTGCTTCACGGCGCCATGAATACAGATCATGATTACCTTCTTAAAATTACTGATATATCGCGATTTTTCGGTGAAATAGCTCTCGCCTGAGGAATCTCCGCTGTTTATTTTACCCAGGTCATTAAAAAGCGCCTCAGCCTTACCGAAAAGGTCAAATTCACCTTTCATTGCACGCTTCATAGCTGTATCGACTACAAGAAGACGGTTGATCTCATTCGTTCCTTCAAATATCCTGTTGATCCTTGAATCGCGATAGCCCCTTTCAACATCCATCTCTGCAGAGTAACCCATTCCGCCATGGATCTGAACAGCTTCATCAGCCACAAAATCGAGCATTTCGGAACCAAAGACCTTCAATATAGCAGCCTCAACGGCATAATGGCTGATGGCTTCAATTGAAGCACGCCCGGTATCACTGCAATCAGCCTTCAGGCTGTCCATCATCTTGTCAATGTCATGACTGACTCTGTAAACAGCAGATTCAGAAGCAAATAATCTGATTACCTGGCTTGCCAGCTTATGTTTAATAGCCCCAAAGGAAGAGATCTGAACTCCGAATTGTTTCCGTTCATTGGCATATTTTACTGAATCAGTAACAGTTTTCTTTGCTGCGCCAAGGACGTTGGCTCCAAGCTTAAGCCTTCCCATGTGTAGGATGCTAAGGGCTATCCTGAACCCTTCTCCCCTCTTTCCAAGGAGGTTTTCCACCGGTACCTTTACATCATTATAGTATATCTGGGCCGTTGAAGATCCCCTTATTCCCATCTTATGTTCATCATTTCCGACAACCACCCCGGGGAAATTCCTTTCAACAATAAAAGCACTAAGCACCCTGTCGTTGTCAATCTTTGCGAATACAACCTGAGTATCTGCAAAACCGGCATTTGTGATCCACATTTTCTGGCCATTCAAAATATAATGCCTGCCATCTTCCGACAGCTTTGCATTAGTCTTGCCAGAGTTGGCATCACTTCCGGCACCTGGTTCGGTCAGGCAATATGAACCCAGCAATTCGCCGGTTGCAAGTTTCGTTACATAACGTTGACGCTGGTCCTTGTTGCCGTAATACATGATCGGCAATGTGCCAATCCCGCAATGCGCCATGTAAGCAACAGAAAATGAATAGCCGGCTCCGGTCGTCTCTGCAACAAGCATCTGTGAAATGAACGACTGGCCGAATCCGCCAAACTCTTCAGGTATTGATATACCCATCATCCCAAGTTCGCCTGATTTCTTTAAAATGCCCTTCATAAGTTCCCTGTCGCCCTTCTCAATATCTGCCATTTTCGGGTAAACTTCAGTCTCAAGAAAATCCTGGCATGTCTGCGCTATCATGCGCTGTTCTTCATTGAATTCCTCCGGGATAAAAACATCAGCCGGGTTAGTCTCAGCTACAAGAAATTCGCCGCTTTTCAGGAGTTTTCTGGTTTCCATTATTTTTAATATTTAGTTTTATTTTCCTTACTATTAGTTGCCGGTTGCCTGGTGATGGTTGTTTTATGTTTTGTTTAACCAGCAACCAGCAACTCAAAATAAATTACAATCTGAGTGCCTGTGCCACCAATTCTGCAATATCGAGGTTTTTAATCTCTCCTTCCTTGTTTTTATATTTCAGTCCGTCAGTCATCATTGTCATACAGAAAGGACAGGCTGTTGCAATAACTGAAGCACCCGTTTTGAGCGCATCTTCAGTTCTCTCAATGAATATCTCCTTATTGCCTTTTTCCGCTTCCTTGAACATCTGTGCTCCGCCGGCGCCGCAGCAGAGGGCAAAACTTCTGTTCCGCTGCATCTCAGTAACATTGCCGGTAATTTTATCAAGTATAAAACGAGGCTCTTTATAAATGTCATTAGCCCTTCCGAGATAACAAGGGTCATGGTAGGTGATTTCAACATTGCCAAATAAGGAAGAGTTTATTTTGAGACCTCCTGCATCTATCTTTTCCTTAAGGAACTGAAGGTAATTATATACTTCAAAATTACCTCCGAGATCAGGATATTCGTTCCTGAAGATATTGAAGCAATGGGGACAGGTGGTCAAAATCTTTTTGACNNTCGCCGGTGCAGGTTTCCTCTTTTCCAAGGATCGCAAAACTGACCTTGAGATGAGTCAGTATCCCGGCAAAAGCCCTGACTACTTTTTTGTATCTGTCGTCGAAAGCACCTGCACAGCCTACCCAGAAAAGGTATTCGGGTTTTTCACCTTGTCCAAAGAGGTCTGCAATAATGGGGATTTCGAGATCTCTAGTCCACAGGAGTCTGTCTTCAGCCGAGTACTGCCACGGGGCTCCGTTATTTTCTATATTGTTAAATACTGCTTTAAGTTCACCCGGGGCAGAAGCCTCCTCGAGAACAAGATATCTCCGCATTTCAATGATCAGCGAAGGATGATTAATATTTATTGGGCATTCTTTTACGCATGCATTGCAGGTAGTGCAGGCCCACAGCTCCTCTTCCGAAATAAAATCCCTTAACAGCGAGCGGTTATCGGAAAAATCCCTGCCGTTTTTCACCATAAGCGGTCCCTTTTCTCTCATCCTCGCCCGCAGATCCATCATTACTTTCCTTGGAGAGAGCTTCTTACCTGTAATATTTGCCGGGCACACTGATGTACATCTGCCGCATTCAGTACAGGATAAGGAATCAAAATAGGTTTTCCAGGTAACATCTTCCGCATCTTTTACNNAGGATCAAGCATAAGCTTAACCTCCCTGGTGATGCTCTCCATGGTTGTGAGCTTGCCAGGAGGCTCCAGCCTGGAAAGAAATACGTTCGGAACCGACATAAAAACATGGAAATGCTTTGAATACGGGAGGTAATTGGCAAATAAGAATATCAGGAGGATATGGGTCCACCAGGATGCTTCGTAGATCACCCTGAAGGTTGCTCCTGATGTGCCTGAAAAGATTTTTGCTATGATTGATGCAACAGGATATATTCCGTAGATATCCTCTCCTGCTGCCATTCTGTACCCTGTATATCCTGCATTCATTGACAAGAGCGATACCATCAGTAATAAAATCAACGATAAAGCAACGGCCGCATCAATATGCGATCTCTTCTTCATTTCGATCCCTTCAAATCTCTTTATATGAAAAAGCAGGCGGCGAGCAAGAAAAATCAATATCGAAAGAGCAACGAGTAGTGCAAAAATATCTCCTGAAGCCGTTATTATATTATGGACAGGGCCAAGGGTTCTCAATGCCTTTTCGGAGCCGGAGACTCCGTCAATAATCATTTCAATGCTTCCGAAGATGATTACACAGAAGCCCCAGAACACCAGGGCATGGAAAAATCCGATTACAGGTCTGCGGAATATTTTTGTCTGGCCGAACGCAACCTTTATCATTATTCCAAAGCGTTTCCACAGATCCCTGACGGGGAATCCCTTTCGGGTGAACCTAAAATAACTTATTATTCTGCTGATTGTAAATGAAAATACAGCTAATGTTATCAGCAGAGTGATTGAGAAAATAATCTGTCGGGTCAT
>PMBC01000190.1 GCA_003152835.1 Bacteroidales bacterium
ACCTGGGGAGCAAGAGAAGAACTCATTCTTTTCATAACCGCTTAAAATCAAGGATTTCAGGCGGTTTCCTTTTTATACAGGTACTCAAAATGTACACCAGAACACTTATAAAAGGACTCCTTTTCAACACCTCTAACTAAAACCATCAAAAGGTGTCGGTAACCTTTGTAACTCTCTGTTTATTTTGCATTTGATTGCATCGTTTGCATAAAAACGACTCACTTTTAGGTGGTAACTTCGTAGAGAATACGAGACCTATTTAATACAAATTATTATGAAGACATATCATTCTGCAGGGAGGAATCCGGGGATATAAATCTCTGGAAGGTATACTACCTCTTTAAATTAGGGGGTCGGTCTCTTCTTTTAATAAATTACGTTTTCTTAATATGTGTAGCATTCTGGATCTGTAAATTGTTGCAAAACGCTACAATAATGATTCATCTTAGATCCATACATTATTGTAAATAACTGTTTATCATCTAGATATGATGTTTGGCCTGATTGTTGAATTTCTTTTCTTGCCATGAGATTAAACTGATTTGGCAAACTATATTTTAATTAATAATAACTGAAATCATGAAAAAGCTATTTACAATTTGCTTGCTTGTTTTTTTTACAATTTCCGGGAATGCTCAATGGTATCATGGTCAATTTAACGTTTCAAATATTAGTGAATTAAATAAGGATCAATTAAACCTTGCTTTATCAAAATCATTGAAAGCTATTAAAGCAGGTGAAATTTGGACTGGAGTTGGTATTGGAGTAGGAATTACAGGAGGTGTACTTATTCTCGATGATATGAGTAAGCGACAATATAGAACAGGTATATTAGGCAATTTACCCACTGGTGAAACTGCAGCAGGAGTGTTATGTTTGGTTGGTGGCATAATAACAACAGTGGTAGGAGTCCATAAATGGACAGTAGCATTAAAGCAAAAAACAGAAATTGTGATGGAACTGGTAAAGTTTAAAGGTTCTGCCTCCATGTACGGCATAGGATTAAAAATTAAATTTTAAAGTTCAAGATAAGTAACTATTGTAAGCCCGCGGAAATCAGCTCCGGGGGCTTTTTTATTCTAGGAGCTGGACAACCATGAACTGAAAGAGAAGCTAATAAAAGTTATTATTAAATCTATCAATATTTATGAGCAGGAAGAATACCTTAAAGAACTCCTGAAATGGGTTTCTCCAGATAGTATTTTGGTCATTGATAAATTGGGTGCTCTCAGACGCATTTATACATCATTTAAGGCTATATGTCTTGTGACCTTCCCAGATATCAGAGAAGGTGAGAAGGTTTCTGTTGATGCCATTAAGCTAACTGTAGAGGTCAAGGAAGTCTTTATTTTAAGAGGCATAGCCTATTATATCATATACTTTAAAATCATTTTGGAAAGTTGACTTGCTGCATTTTCTTTACGGTTGTTGGGTGAGGGGTTTCGTCAACTATAAAATCTAAAATCCACTGAAAACAACCATGTTAATTCCATTCACCAGATCCCAAGGAAGTGAACTTAGGTTTGTGGATTTGTCATTAGATTATTCATGTTTCCCCAAAATCTTTATCTACTTGTCAAAATAAATTGACTTGGTTCACTTTTAATCCTAATTTCATATATTTATCTATACTCAAAGTTCTAATATAAACTACTATGAAAACGAAACTTCTCTTGACAAGCTTTTTATCGTGTGTCTTTTATTTCGCCTCTTCTCAAGTCCCTCAGGGCTTCAACTATCAGGCTATTGCACGAGATGGAAGCGGAGTCCCCATTAAAAACAAGTCCATTCCGGTAAGGATCTCAATAGTGACTTCGCTTACCGGGGGTACGGTGATATGGCAGGAAGAACACCTGAATGTGACAGCCGATCAGGATGGAATGATTTCACTGGTGGTTGGGACAGGCACACAAACAGGTGGATCAGTCATATCGTTCGCGGCAATTAACTGGAGTGCCCAGGTGCTTTACCTGAAAACTGAAGTCAAATACCCTGGTCCTGGCTGGAATGACATGGGAACCAGCCAGATATGGGCCGTCCCTTACACCCTGATGGCAAAAAATGTTGAAGGTCCACTGACAAAGCTTGGGATTATAGGGAACACAAGTAATATGGAGGAAGCATTATTTGAAGTTAAAAATAAAAGCGGCAATACTGTTTTCGCGGTTTATAATGAAGGAGTAAGAGCCTATGTCGGCAATGGAGATGCAAAAGGAGTCAAGGGGGGATTCGCGGTTGGCGGATATGATGGAACAAAAGGAATCCATGACCTCATGATGGTGAACAGCGACAGCGTCAGGATTTATGTTGATAATGCCAATACTAAAGGGGTGAAAGGCGGTTTTGCCGTAGGAGGCTATGACGATACAAAGAGTATAACTATAAAGAAGTTGCTTACAGTCAGCGATGACAGTGTCAGGATTTATGTCAACAGTAACCCGGCCAAAGGTGTAAAAGGAGGGTTTGCAGTCGGAGGATATGATGGTTCAAAAGGAACAATTGTCCCCTTTGTAAACCTCACTCCTAAAAATTATTTCATAGGCCATGAAGCAGGCTCAAATATCACGACGGGTTTATTTAACTCATTCCTGGGTTATCAGTCGGGCAAAGCGAACATAGATGGAAATTATAACATCTTTATCGGTTATCAGACAGGAATGAATACCCTCGGACCATCCGGAGCTGTTGGAGGATCTGAAGGTTCATATAATTGTTTTGTTGGATACCAGACCGGATATTCAAATATTCACGGCGCCAATAATACATTTATCGGTTATTTGTCCGGGCAGAAGAATACCTCTGATCAAAATACCTTTCTCGGATCATCTTCCGGCTTAAATAATAGCACTGGTTACTCAAATACTTTCATCGGAACAAGCGCAGGTCAGTCGAACCAGTTTGGTAACTATAATGTATTCCTTGGACGAAGTGCTGGTACTAACGTTTCAAATGGAAACTGGAATACCTTTATTGGAACCGGAGCCGGTGCCAATATACGTTCAGGCGAGAAAAATATAGTCATCGGATCAGGAGCCATGGGAGAAAATCTGTTTGCCGGTTCAGGTTCCGGCACATCTAATATTGTTATTGGATATGAAGCTGGATATTCTGCTTCTAATTGCTCTAACAACATTTTTATTGGTAACCAGGCAGGCTATAATGAAACAGGTTCAAATAAACTGTATATTGATAATTCCTCCACTTCAGCTCCCCTGATTTACGGAGATTTTACGAGCGGCTCAAAAAAGTTATCAGTAAACGGAAATATTGAATATACAGGTACCATATCACAAGTTTCTGATAATCGCCTTAAAAGTAATATTCAGGAGCTTACCAATGTCATTGAGAAAATATTGAAAATCAGAGGAGTTTCATTCGAGTGGAACACCAAAAATATGCCTGATTTAGTTGTTGACAAACGACCCCAGATAGGGGTCATTGCCCAAGAGGTTGAGATGGAATTTCCGGAAATTGTATCAACTAATGAGAAAGGCTATAAAATGGTTGACTATACAAAACTGACTCCAATTCTTGTTGAAGCAGTAAAAGAACAACAGCAACAGATTGAGACCCAGCGAAAAGAAATTATTGAACTTAAAACCCTTGTCAATAGTCTCATAGCGAATCAGGCAACTCAGGTGAATAAATAACCAGGTAAACAGGTGGTCGGGTTGCTCTCTAAAAGATTGATCATTTATCTGTCTAATTGTCCAATTTCCTTAGGTTTTGGACAGCTGGACACTTACCTGAGATAATAAAATTGACTTTGGCTTAAACAAGGGGTAACTTGGATAATAAAAGAGAAAATGTCTATACGCCTCCTCCCGCAGGCCAGATTGATATTATCACTAAATCGAAAACAAGTTTCATTGGTGGAATTGTCGGTGGTTTATCAGGATTTGCAATCGGAACTCTATTTGGTTCAATCCGAATTAAGATTCCCATAAACAGGAGTATTGATAAATTCAAAAAGAATAAAGAAAGGTTGGAGAAATATTCATTTATACATTAAAACAATTTCAAGTTGGTTGCCAGCTCTCGGAAGTCAACTCCGGGGGCTTTCTTTTTTAATAATCCAATTCTATTGGAATTTGTAAATTTGGGAACATGCTGTATTTGAAAAATTACCTGACCATGAGAACAATTACATTTCTTTTCATTGCCATTTGTCTTATAAGTTGTGTACAAAAAAAGACTTCCATATTAGTATCTGATCCGTCGCTGATAACAAACATGAAAGCAGTTGATAGTATTGTTTACTATTTACTAAAAGTTGATAAGGATAACATAAGTGTAGATTCTCTCTCAATAACAAAAAATGGTATTACAGCCAGATTATATACTCATGACGAGGGTTATAAATACTATCAACCTTATCTATACACGGTAGATAATATGAATAGTATCTTAAAATCATTAAAAGAATATTTGGACATCACTTCTCCGAATAAATCATCATATTCAGAATTTGCTCATCAATATGAGACAATTCAAAAAATAAAATATTGGTGGGGAAAGGCAATTGAACCCCAATAGCCTTCTAACCAGAAAAATAAAAGAGAGTTCAGTAAAAAAGCTACCAAATGCATCAAATGCAGATCTGATAAAATTGCCGATATTTTATATGGACTGCCTGCATTCTCTCCTAGCCTTGAGAAAATGATCGAAGATCAAGATATAGTCTTAGGAGGTTGTTGTGTTTCTGATGAGGATCCCTCCTGGAGATGTGCTGCCTGCAAGACGATTATTTATAAATTGAAGATAGATTTTGATAAATCAGCTAATTAAATGTAAAGTTCTGGACTTTAACCCACCATTTTCACCACTTTTAAGTCAAAACATTTTCTTGCAGATATAATATTATAACTTAAACTCATAAATCCAGACTTCCCATTTCTGATAAATCCGTGGTAAACAAATTTTTGCATTTAGCCTGATTATGGTTTAAATTTGACAATGAAAGAAATAGACCTCATATGCCAAGCATAATCGAAGGATATAATTATGACATCTTTATCTCCTATCGTCAGAATGATAATAAGTATGATGGCTGGGTAACCGAGTTTATAGTTAATCTCAATAAAGAACTCGAGGCAACAATCAAGGATAAGATAAATATATATTTCGATGCAAATCCTCATGATGGTCTTCTTGAAACTCATTTAGTATCTCGCTCTCTTGAAGATAAATTAAAGTGTTTGATCTTTATTCCGATACTTTCCAGGACTTATTGCGATCCAAAAAGCTTTGCATGGAATTATGAATTTCTTGTATTTCTTAAAACCGCTGAACAGGACAGGTTTGGTCTTAATATTAAGCTTGGCACCGGAAATTTTGAATCCAGAATATTACCGGTGCGTATCCATGATCTTGATCCCGAAGATATTTCATTGGTTGAATCCCAATTGGGTTTTATAAGATCAGTAGATTTCATATATCATTCTCAAGGAGTTAATCGACCTTTAAGGCAAAGGGATGATGATTTAATCCAAAACGTAAAGCAACTTATCTATCGTGATCAAATAAACAAGGTAGCCAATGCAATTGATGAAATAATACGTGGTCTGAAAGGAATTCAGGCCAAACCTGCGGAAGAAAAAATTCAATCTGAGGAGATTGCAGAAAAAAAGAAGAAATTACCCGTGAAGCCGGCTCTGGGAGATGGAATTAAGCCAGAACCAAAAAATTATTTCAGAAAAAACACACCGGGAAAACCTAAAAAATCGTTTAGAAGAATAAAAATCATTGTAATTATTTTAATCATTTTAATCCTGAGCCTTTTCAGTATTAGATCATATTATTTCCAGAAAAAACGTAATTATGCAAGATATGAGCTTCTCCCACAGATTCAAAAAATGACGGAAGAGAATTTCACAGTTCCATTTCGTGCTTTTGAACTTGCAACTGAAGCTGAAAAATACATTCCTGGTGATTCATTATTAATCAAATTATGGCCTAAAATTTCAGGAATAAGTTCATTGCTAACTCAGCCGGAAGGTGCAGGAGTGTTCTGGAAGGATTATGATAAGCCAGAAGATCCATGGAAATTCCTTGGAATTACTCCTCTTAAAAATTTCCGGGTCCCTCTTGGATATAAAAGAATTAAAATTGAGAAAGATGGATTTAATACAATTTTCTTAACCACTTTAGGATTGCTCGGTGATGGCCCGGAAAGATCTGTAAAGCTCGATAGTGCAGGGGTGTTGCCAGAAAATATGATTCGTATTCCGTCCCGGATTACATCTATGAATATAGTAGGTCTTGAAACATATGGAGGAAAGAATGTTTACGAGTTTCTTATTGACAGGTTTGAGGTAACCAATAAAGAATTTAAGAAATTTGTGGATGCTGGCGGTTATAATAATAAAACCTGGTGGACTTATCCTATCTACCTGGAAGGGAAAGAATTATCCTGGGAGTCTGCAATGGAACGATTTATTGATAAGACTGGTAAGCAAGGTCCAGCCGACTGGGAAGTAGGAACTTACCCCGAAGGGCAGGAGGATAATCCAGTAAATGGTATCTCATGGTATGAAGCTTCAGCTTATGCGGCATTTAAGGGGAAAAGACTTCCGACCGTTTACCAATGGAGTGTTGTAGCTGATACTTATTGGAGCATGAATATTATACCGCTGAGTAATTTTAATGGAAAATCGACTGTCCCAGTTGGAACTATGGAAGGAATGAGTTCTTATGGACTTTATGATCTTGCAGGGAATGTCAGGGAATGGTGTTTTAATGGAAATGGGGAGAATGCAGTGTCTTACATTTTAGGTGGAGGATGGAATGATCCAACTTATTCCTTTAATGATGCCTATACTCAGCCGTCAATTGACAGGTCCTTATCAAATGGCTTTCGCTGCATAAAGGAACTGCCGGGGGACACTACACTAGTCTCTTTATCTGGGATTATCAAAAGGGAATTTCGTGATTACACTAAAGAAAAACCGGTTGATGATAAAACTTTCAATTTATTTTTAAGACAATATGCTTACGACAAATCAGCTTTCAATGCTCAGAAATCTACAATAGAAGATCTCCCCAATTGGAGAGCAGAAAAGGTCACAATAGATGCCGGATATAATAACGAACGTCTTGATGTTTATCTTTTCTTCCCAAAGGAGGCACAGCCACCTTATCAACCTATTATCTTTTTCAATGGATCTCAGATCATCTTCATGAATGCTTTTAAGACTAATGATGTTAAAGCATTAGAGTTCATTGTTAAAAGCGGACGTGCGCTGGTTTTTCCGGTTTTAAAAGGCACCTATGAACGTAGGGATGAATTAAACAGTGATTATCAGGCAGAAACTGTTTTTTACAAAGATCACCTGGTTATGTGGCGAAGAGATATTGGCCGCACAATTGATTATCTGGAAACAAGGAATGATATTCTCTCTGATAAGGTAGGATATCTTGGATGGAGCTGGGGGGGATTTCTTGGTGGTATAATGCCTGCAGTGGAAACACGTATCAAATCAGTTGTTCTGAATGTGGGGGGCATGGAAATGACTAAAGCTCTTCCGGAAGCTGACCAGATTAATTTTTTACCAAGGGTCTATCAGCCTGTTTTGATGCTTAACGGTAAATATGATATGTATTTTCCGGTGGAGACTGCACAAAAGCCAATGTATAATTTGCTAGGAACTCCTGCAAAGGATAAAAAAATGCTGATTTATGATACAGGCCATTTGGTGCCAAGAACAGATTTTATCAAAGAAACTCTTGCCTGGTACGATAAGTATCTTGGCCCAGTGAATAAATAAACAATCAGGAAATGTCATCTATCATTCCGGGTTTTGAATATGACATCTTCATCAGTTACCGCCAGAAAGACAATAAGGGCGACAGGTGGGTGAGTGAGTTTGTTGAGGCTCTTAAAACTGAGCTCGAATCGACTTTCAAGGAAGATATCAGTGTTTATTTTGATATTAATCCTCATGACGGACTTTTAGAGACACATGATGTAGATGCCTCACTTAAAGAGAAACTAAAATGCCTGGTTTTTATTCCCATAATCTCCCGTACTTACTGTGATCCGAAATCATTTGCATGGGAACATGAGTTTATGGCATTTGTTGAACAAGCCTCACAAGATCAGTTTGGGTTAAAGGTAAAACTACCAAACGGTAATGTTGCAAATAGGGTATTGCCGGTCCGTATCCATGATCTGGATAATGATGACATGAAACTTTGTGAATCAGTTTTGGATGGAGTTCTCAGGGGCATTGATTTTATATATAAAGAACTGGGTGTTGACAGACCTCTTACCTCTG
>PMBC01000049.1 GCA_003152835.1 Bacteroidales bacterium
GCCTCATCAGATATGGCGTTTGCAACATTGAATAAAAGTCCTTCATCCCATGAGTTTGCTGTTGTGATCGACTGTGGGAACACAGTTGCATAGCCAGCACGCGCAACTCCATGCAATGCCTCATTCCACCAGTTATAGGATGGAACGCCGAGCCTGGGAATAGCTGGTGCCGTATAGAGAAGCTGATCGGCCTTCTCCTGCAAAGTCATTCTTGATACAAGGTCATTCACTCTCTCTGCAATGGGAAGAGAGGGATTCTGAAACGGGAACTTATATGCCTGCTGCTGCCCATACGTAACACTGAGGCTTACAGAAAATACAAGCAGCTGAATAAGAGATAATACCTTTTTCATGGGATGCTTTTTTGATAATTATGCCATATATGTAACCGGCTCATTCTGAGTACTGTTAATTATTTAACAGTGAATCTGTAAATAGTCTGGGATTTAAAAGTTTCACCCGGGTTTAAAACAGTAGTCGGAAAATCCGGATGATTCGGACTATCAGGATAATGACCTGTCTCGAGGCAGAGACCTGACCTGTAAATGTAAGGTTTCCCGCCATGTCCTATTTTGCTTCCATCAAGAAAATTGCCGCAATAGAACTGAACACCGGGCTGATCGGTGATGACTTCCATAAGGCGACCACTGGCAGGTTCATATACCGAAGCATCAACTTCGTCCTTATTATTAAGTACAAAGGTATGATCATACCCTTTGCCAAAAATAAGCTGATCATAGTTTTCACCTATTCTTTCTCCAACGGTATGAGGTGTGGTAAAATCGAACGGGGTTCCTGCCACCGGCCTGATCTCGCCTGTCGGTATCAAAGTTGAATCAACGGGAACAAAACCTGATGCTTTAATAACAAGCTGATGGTCAAGAATATCTCCATTGCCTGCTCCATGCAGGTTAAAATAAGCATGATTTGTTATGTTGAGCACCGTTTTCTTGTCGGTGGTGCAGGCATAATCAATCACAATCTCATTTTTGTCGTTCCAGGTGTAGGTGACCTCAATATTCATATTCCCGGGGTACCCTTCCTCCATATCGGGGCTCTTGTAAGTAAATTTTACCGTTGGGAATTCTGTCTTTGCCGGAATTTCAGTTTCCCAGACAACACTGTGCCATCCTCCGGGGCCGCCGTGCAATGAATTAGGTGCGTTGTTAAGAGCCAGAGAATATCCAACTCCATCGAGGGAGAATTTTCCTTTAGCGATCCTGTTGGCATACCTTCCAACCACTGCTCCGAAATATGGATCACCCTTGATCATGCTGTCAAAAGTGTCGAAGCCGAAAGTGACATTCTCCCTGGTGCCGTTTTTGTCAGGTACTTCAATCCATGTGATCCTTGCTCCGAAATTGGTAAGCCTGATCACGTTGCCTGCCTTGTTTGTCAGGGTCATCTGATATACCTCTTTTCCCTTGTAAGTGCCAGTTAATTCCTTTTGAACCATTGCCTTATTTTTTGCTCCATTGTTGCAACCGCTGAAAAAAGCAGCTGCTCCAAGAAGGGTTAATGTTAAGAACCGGATTTTTTTCATTGCTACAAAATATTTATTTCTTATAAAAACAATAACCTTACATTTATGAATGCAATATCATTTACCTGCCATAAATTCTGATGCCGGCAAGCCATCGCTGTTGAAAAGCGTACCGACAGCTCCGTTTCTCCAGCAGTATCTGACATTAGCAGGTTCCGGCACTTTGGGTGAAGATACCCAGACTTCATTATTGACAATCTTTGCAACTGCACTTACAAATACTCCGTCTTTTCCTGCAATCTCGAACTCAGGAATGAAGTCTTTTTTTGATACCAGTCCTGATCCTGTGTTTTCAAAATTCACTTTTATTACTCTGCCGTCAGTTACCATTGATCTATAAACTGGCCCGGTGCACGGTGTTTTAATCCCGTAATCATTATTGAGCGCCAGGGTAGCGAGACGGTCCCCAACTTCCATCTTATAGGGAGGATGAATATTCATAACAGTTGCTATGTCAAGCGTAACAACCATTCCGGTATTTGGCGTGGCAAGTGATTTTGCCTGTGCTTCGCGCAACAGGACGGACTCAGTAGAATCAACACCTGAATAAACATAAGGTGCAATCTGTACAAAGTAGAATGGGAAATCCTTCTCTTTCCAGGAATCTCTCCAGTTCTGAATCATCAGAGGAAAGATCCTGGCATACTGGTCAGCACGACCGACATTTGCTTCACCCTGGTACCAGATTGCTCCCTTAATACTGTACTTCACTATCGGATTTATCATACCGTTGAAGAGCGTCGATGGTGAATTAGGTCCCATTGCTATTGGCTTCTTTATCCCGGCATACTCATTTTTTGTCATGTCGAAAATGCAGAACTTGTTGTCTGTGAGTTCAGCCGAAACCTGGTATTTCCATTCACCGCTAATATCAATGGGAGCTCCCTTTCCTGCTTTGTCAGTTATCTTCATTGATCCCGGAGCACCCCAGATTCCGCCACCGCCGCCATTATCAAGAACTCTCACGGCGATTGTGCTGGCACCCTCTTTTACGGAAGTACCAGGTATTACATAATTCCTGTCTGTCTGCCAAAAACCGCCCGTTTCGGTTGCACCGACGAGCAGTCCATTAAACCAGGCACAATCCATATCATCGATAGGACCAAGCGATAGTATCAGATCCTTCCCTGCCAGTGACGCAGGGATATTTACGACTTTCCGGAACCATACGACCCCGTCAAGATCACCTATCACTTTTTCAAAAAGTTGCGGGAGCGACATAGAAGGCCATGCTGAATCATTAAAATCTGGCGCTGCTGCTCCTTCATCGCCAAGACCGAGTGCTTTCCACTGGTCATCTCCAGCAGGTTTTACTTCAACTTTTTTATGTCCGTCAAGAAATTTCTGGTACTGGACCTGAAGGGGCAGTGATTCCTTCATGGCTGCAAGATCCTTTACAAATTCACCTGCATTTGTCAGAACATCGGCCGACGTCCATGATTCTGACGGGGTTCCTCCCCAGGCTGTTTCTATCAAACCTACCGGAACATTAAGCTTCTCATAAAGTTTCTTCCCGAAGAAAAAGCCTGTGGCGCTGAACGGTCTGACAGTTTCAGGGTTGCAGACTTCCCATTTACCAGTACAGTCGTCCATCGGATCGGCTGATACCTTCCTTGTTACAGTAAAAAGCCTTATGTTGGGTAATGCTGCATTCGCAATTGTCTTTACCGAATGCATTATTGTATCGCGGGGAGGCCATCCCTGAATTGGCATCTCCATGTTCGACTGTCCAGAGCATACCCATACTTCTCCAACAAGAATATTACCAATTGTAATTGTCGAATCGACGGCGTGAACAACAATAGTATATGGTCCACCGGCTTCAGGTGTAGCAATTTTAACAGACCATCTTCCATCCCTGCCTGAATTTACTGCTACTTCCTGGCCCCATGACGGGGTTAAGGTAATTTTCTGTCCGGGGTTAGCTTTTCCCCAGATCGCAGCATCTGTCTTTTGCTGCAAAAGCATATTATCGCTCAGGATTGAAGGAAGCCTTAGGCCGGATGGCCCTTTCTGACAGGCAGAAACCAGGAGAACAAACAATAGAAGAATCGTCGCTTTTTTCATTGATTTAAGTATTTTATAGTTTGATATCATATTTAGTATGTAAATAAGAGTTGTCAAAAAATTACTTTTTAACCATGTTTATTTCTTTTGAACTATCATCTGGCTGCCGTCATATTTTACAACTTCGGCCGGAACTGCTTCAGGATTAAACTGCACCGGATGTTCTTCACTTACCCAGACGATCCTGAATGTTCTCGATTTAAGCATACCGTTAAATTCGCCCTTTCGTTCACCTATAATCAGATTCCCTGCCATATCGTCGTAACTGAATTTGATAGTACTGCAGGCTCCTTTCTCATAATTGTAATTTATCCCTTCATCTTCATATAAGGTAAATGCGCAGTCTCTTCCTGTGTAAACATACAGGGTAATCGGTTCAGCAGGTTTTTCATCAGTATACTGAATCTCAGGGCCGACAGGTATTATTGAACCCTCTTTTACGAACAACGGAATATGTTCAAACGGTGCATCCACCACGATCCTCTGTCCACCCTTTATATATTTCCCGGTATAGAAATCATACCATCCGCATAAGGCAGGAAATGTAACTTCGCGTGTGCGGGCCTTATACTTATATAACGGCGCCACCAGTAACGACGGGCCATACATATACTGGTCACCGGTGCTTTCAATACTCGGATCATTGGTGAAATCCATCACCATGGCGCGCATAATTGTATAGTCGTTGAAATAAGTAAGTCCTGCCAGCGAATAAGTATACGGCATGAGGTAATACCTCAGCTTGTCATAGTAGACCATGCTTTTATATGCAGGATTCCCTTCCGGAGATAAATTAAAAACCTCCCGAAACGGGTATTGTCCATGACTCCTGAACAGCGGGCAGAATGAACCGAACTGATACCAGCGTGTATTGAGTTCTCTCCATTCATTCATGTCTTCTGATCCTTCCTTTGCGCTGGTGTATCTGCCCTCAACATCAAAACCGCCAATATCGAAGGTCCAGTAAGGTATACCTGACATCGCATAATTGAGTCCTGCCATTATCTGGGCTTTCATGTCTTCCCAGCGGGTCGCAATATCGCCGCTCCAGGTTGCCGTTGAGTATCTCTGCAGTCCCGCAAATCCCGAGCGGGTAAGCAGGAAGACACGCTTGTCCGGATCAGCTGAACGCTGCCCGTTATAAATTGCCATGGCATTCATCAGAGCATAGGTATTGAAGTATTTTGTTGATGGCCCGAGGAATGTAGGTGTAGTCAGAAGCTTTCTGTAACTGATGCTGGAATTTGAAAGTATGTCTGGTTCTGAAGCATCCATCCACCAGGCATCAAATCCCTTGGTATAGAGGTGCTCCCTGATCTGGTTCCAGAAAAGGTCACGTGCCTGGGGGTTGTATGCATCATAGAATGAACCTATAAAGCCTTTCCCAATCCAGTCCCTTACGCTGTCCTTTATAGCCTGCCGGTATATCCATCCCTTGCTGTCGAATTCCCTGAAATGATCAGTGGTCATATAGAATTTAGGCCACACAGATATCATTATTTTAGCGTGAAGGTCATGTACCTGGTTAACCATTCCGGCCGGATCGGGAAAGAATTCAGGGTTGAATTCATGTGAGCCCCACGAATCAACAGGCCAATAGGACCAGTCCAGAACAATATTGTCAAGCGGGATATTTCTCTTCCGGTATTCTTTGACTACACCGAGCAGCTCATCCTGCGATTTGTAGCGTTCGCGGCTCTGCCAGAAACCCATCGCCCATTTTGGCATTATGGGAGCTTTCCCCGTCAGCGTTCTGTAACCGCTTATTACATTATCAGGATCATCACCGGCAATAAAATAGTAATCAATCTGATCGCCCATTTCCGACCAGAGCGACAGCTGATTCTGCTCAGAAGGCGGAAGAGGACTTAATGCTTTCAGTCCAAGATAAGAGACACCTCCATCAGGATGCCATTCAATCCTGATCGAATACTTTCTTCCCTTTTCAAGATTCCTTTCGAACTTGTATGGAGTCGGGTTCCAGGCTGTTCTCCACCGTTCCGGGACAACGAGTTCATTATCGATATACAGTTTTGTATAACCTGCATAGTATAACCTGAAGTGATAGAGCCCGCTCTCTTTCGGCTCTATTTTGCCTGACCATACGACCTCCGAATTGTACAACTGGAAACCTTTGGGAAAATTCTTTACTGTTGTATTATCCTCATAGTCAACAGATGCTTCTTTCCTCTCAATGAAAAGCTTATTTGTATCTGAGTTGTTATAATATGAAGCAGTAAGAGCTCCTTCTTCACCATGCTTATCACAGAGTTTAAAAAGATCTATCTGGGAATAATCGCGGGGATCGCCAAACCTGGTAAGTGAATAATTATCCCAGAGGATGCCATAATTCCGGTTTGAGATGACGAATGGCACCGATACCTTGGTGTTGTACTGGTATAGACTTTCATTCCTTCCCTTCCAGTTGAATTCCTCGGACTGGTGCTGGCCAAGTCCGTAAAATGCCTCATCTTCAGGTGATTCAAAGACTTGCCGCATCGAGTACCCGGATGTTCCTTCAACTGATATTGGTGAAAACGATTTACCTCCTCCGGCAGGTTCTGCAAGCAATATCCTGTTGGATATATCCCTGAAAATAATCTGTCCGGTATTAATAGAGACTTCTGCTTTAAGTGCTGAAGTGGATAGTATCAGGGTATCACCTGAAATTGTTAAATTATATTTCAGCCCCGGACGGGGTGAGGCTATAACACAAAGGCTTTTGTCAGAAGATGGTTTTTTGGCAGGCGAGGCGACCACATGAATAATCTTTTGACTGAGAGGGTCAACCTTTATGAATCTTGCGCCATGTCCTGTTTTGTCATTAATCCGGACAATAATTCCGCTGTCGGTTTTCATCCATGTATTCTGATTACATGAGGTGAACAGGAAAGAAGCAATGATTACCAGCAGAATCTTTCTCATAAGAGTAAATATTTTATATCTCAAAACGACCTGAACCAAAGAGGGGAATATGGGTTATTGCCCGGGTTCCGCTTCTGCCTCTATCTCCATCAGCAAGTCATCGCGGCAGATATCAGCCTCGATGTAAGTAGCCGGCAGGGAAGGAAAGTGTTCACTGCAGATCTTTCTTACAATCCCGAAATCTTCCTGTCTCTTGATATATACCCGAAAAAGTGAATACCGTCCATGATAAGGGAAAGCACCAGGTATTAGCTGGTTCAACCTCTCTGTATCAGTAAGCTTTTTAATATTCTCCAGAGTTACTATAGTTTGTTCTGCGATATCCCCCTTTCCCATGGTCTTCTGGCCAATTATAGAAGCAGTGCCTGATATATGGAGAACAACTTCGTTTCTGTCTGCCATAAGGAGTGCCCGCTCGAATTGAGGGGCGTGTTTTACGGGGTCGCCTTCTTTTTTCTTTCCCACAAGTACCTGCTGACCATAATTGTATGCATTGACCTGGTTTGGATTGTCGACCGGCTTAATCTGCAGCGATTTGCCAGGCTGAACTGCGCAGAAATCAAGGATAACTCCGCCATGCTTCATCCCTACTCCTGTTGCAGCAGGGTAACCGGCGATTTTGCGGTATTTTGAATAGTAAGAGTTCCTTACCTCATTAAAAATCTGGTAATTCTGCACACCATTCCTTACGGTAAGGATATTCCCTATATAATTCCATTGCCTCACCAGGTTATCGAGTGACATGTTCTCATTTGCAAGCAGGCCTGCCATGATGTCAAAGGCACGTTCAGCAGCTTTCCTTGTATCGTCAGGGAACTTATAGCTGCTTACGCCAGCGGCCCAGATCTCTTTTTTCCCCTCCGATTCGATAACAACATAGTTAACTGACTGGTAACTCTTTGAAGTGATAATCGCGGACTTATCGTTTGTGAATGTCCCTTCCACTACAACTTTCCACGGCTTTTCCGGAGGATGAACAGAAATATTTACGGCAGGAGATTCTGAGCCGAATTCATTTAAAAGCAATTGAAGGATACTCTTTCTCTTTTCAAGAAAGCTCTCAAAATCAGGAATATCTATAAAAACATTAAGTTTTATCGGTATGTAACCCGAAGATCTTGATTTAACAATTTGATGCAGGCATTGTTTCCATTCATCTTCTAGCTTCCCCTCAACCGATGGAAGATAAACAAGATATCTCTTTGGCATACAGATTCAGTCTTTTAGTTCAAAAGTAATATTTTTTGCATCTGCGCCAATCGACTTTAACATATTCCTTCCATTAACCCTGACCTTTCCGGTGATAAGTTCAGGCACATTGAATGACCTCAGGGAGGTATCATAAAAATCAGGATCTTTCTGTGGAAGAAGAAATGGTTTTGCAGCTACGCCTGAATCGTCGAGCCATGAAAAATAAGGTCGTGTATAGAGACCGTCAATGCGCCTGCTGCTGAATACGAACCAGTGCGAGCCTGATGACCATGAATGGTAACTCTCCGTTTTGTCGGTGTTTACATTCTCCATCCTCTTAAAGGAACCGTCGGCAAGATTCAGAAGGTAAAGATCAGCTTCATTGTGCCATATTGAAAAATTCCCATAATCCGACATTGTAAACATGATATATTTCCCGTCATGCGATGGACGGGGGAAAGATATACTTCTACCTGTTTTATATGAGCTTATCAAAGTGTCGATTTTGTTTCCAAAAGAACCTGTTGCCGCATCAAAATCAATTTTACAGAGGCTGTACCTGATCTTGCTATAATCGTCAGGCAGGTTGCCTTTCTTTGCTGAACAGAAGAAAAGAGTTTTCCCGTCAGCCGAAAAAGATGGAAATGTCTCAAAGCTTTCTTCACTTGAAATAAGCTTACTGGTGATCAGCTTATTGGCTTTGATATCATAAACAACGAGGTCGGATTTTGAATCCATCACCTCGATCCTCTTTTCTTTTACCGTATGGAAAACCTGGGAGATTGCGTTGACTGAATATGCAATGTAATTTCCTGAAGGATGCCAATATGGATAAACACAATTTGATATAGTCTGCTTGGTTTTGGTGTTCAGCTTAGTAACCTTGCCGTCTTTAACAAGCATTGTCCCAGCGACGTTTCCCCTTAGATGAAACATCATCTGGTCCGGATCATTATTATTAAAGGAATGGCAGTTCATGCAGTTCCCCGGCAGAAGGCGATTATCGATTATTGTTTCCTGATCAAAGTTTGTGAGGTTCCTCTGGTAAATTCCCATTTCACTCCACGATTCGTATCCCGGGGCTATAAGACGATATGCCAGCCAGGGATCAACAGGATCACTCTTAATATGTATTTTAAAAGGAAGATACTTTATCCATTTCCCGTCCTCTTTTGAAAATAGCGTGACATCCATGCTCTTGTCTTCATATTCTGTAAGCATCCTATGCCATTTGCCGACAGGAATCTCAATAGCGTGTCTTCCGTGAAAAATGTCTTTCTTATTTTCGCACTCATAGACAGCAACCATTTTACGTGAATTCCCATTAAGTCTGAAGTTCAGGGGAGCAATATTAACCGGGATTGTAACATCAGTTATATCGGGGAAAAGCGCCGGTGAAACGCCTTTTTCAGTGAAATTACCCGGTATCCCGGAACAGGAGGCGAGCACAATCGGCCCGACAAAGAATAGTATATATTTTATTTTCAGCATATGTCCTTTTAAAGTTTACTTTGCTTTCCTGATCTCGATCTTCTTATAATGAAAATAGTACCAATAAGTTCCTGAATAACTTTTCCTGAGTATTTCCTGAGCATCTTTTCTGGATGTATATATATTGGCATAGGCTTGCATCCTTAACTTCGTATCATTGCTTATCTGATATGGAACATTCTTCAAAGGATTGTCCGTGGTAAGCCCTATCACATACATGATAGCCTCCTGATAACCGACTGGTATCCTGGTGTAACCCAGGTCATTCATCATGGGAACCCGGTTCATAAAATTCCCAAGGTCCTTGTTTATCAGGTAAAAGGCCATGAGGTACTGATATGCCATATTATTCCGTGGGTTTTCCTTCAGGAGCATGTTTAAAGCCCCTTCCATGTTCTCAACCTTGAAGAAAAAATCTTTCTTTATCAGCATTTTCCTTTTATCACCCCAGTCCGGATCACTGTTAATCAGATCTTCGTTATAAAGGTATTTTTCTGTTTTATGCGCCCATTTCCTGTAGAATATTGTTTTGTCAAGCAGCTTAAGATACTTTCGCGCGACTTCATAATGCCCGTTGATAAGGTTGGTCTCTGCCAGCCGTTTCACTGATCGTACGGTTTTATTCAAAGCAGGTGTGGTTTCCGTGCTTTCAAAAGAGTACTCCTGTGAAGCATTGATCAGTCCAAGCTGGTAAAATATCTCGCTGCCCATCATTGGAGCAACATACTCTTTTGCAAAGTGAAGAAAGAGTCCATCAATGCCATTCTGCTCAAAATTGAACATCCTGTCACCCATTGTGCCGGTCTTTGCCAGCGAAAGATCCAGCATTGCCAGTGAGAGGTTATTGCGCGGGGGCTTTTTTTCTGCATATTTAATTACATCGTTCCAGCGGTTCATCCTCACCAGGTAGTCGTATTTCATAATTGACTCCGCGCCGAAATTCGCCCAGAGTTTAAGCCCAAAGATCACAGCCGGTATAAATAATGCAACCTGGATAAAGAGAGCTGTTTTGTACATTTTCTCTTTTGAAGGCAGAAAACAGATCAGGATCATCAGTATGGCAGGAAGAACAAAAAGCATTGGAATTGCTTTTGGCACCTGTGTCCTCAGATCATAGTAGAATTCACTTAAATAAGCAAGCCCTGCAGGCTCCTGCACCAGGTACTGCCTTGCAAGCAATGGGATGCCGGCCGATATAACCACATAAATGAACAGCTGCCACACTTTTACCATCCTGAAACCCTGAAGATCATTT
>PMBC01000201.1:0-674 GCA_003152835.1 Bacteroidales bacterium
TTTTCTGATAACTTCTCAATAGGTTTCATAGTAGAATATTTAGTGGTTGTAATTACTTGTTGGCATGCTATGGCTGTTAACGGCCCGGCAATAAAGGGTATGGTTAGTTCTTTTTTATTCTTTGGGAAGATCTGAAAGCAAATCTGATAACCCCTTTAGTACATGAATCAATGCATGTCGCACATAATGTACATTCCGAATGACCAATTTCGCCTTTTATTATCAACTCGTCNNATCTTCCCGCCAATAATCATAAAAGGTGAAACCCAACATAGATAGTGGCAAAGTCCACGTTTGCCAGTTAGTACGGCCATTAAGAAAACTATAGCAACAGTACCAAAATACATAACCCATTCACCCAGTCCGATCATCGAAACACCTAATGCTCTTTTATAAAAAAAGTCGGCATGTTTAATTCCACCAAAATAAATAACTAAGAAAATAAAAAATGTTATCCATGGAATAAACTGTATCCACTTAATCCAATTCAATTTATTATTAGCTGGTTTCTTATTAATATCAAAACAGAAATCCTGAAGTGCTCCTGCAGGACAAATCCAACCACAAAACAGTCTACCAACAAAAAATGATAAAATAAACAAGAATCCGAAAAACATTATATCACCTGCCATAATCCTTTCTGAAGCACCAAACATAAGGAGATCAGGGGACAT
>PMBC01000201.1:689-15318 GCA_003152835.1 Bacteroidales bacterium
ATGGCTTTTAGTCCCGATAGATTTGAAGAAGATGTCTCGTTAAAAGGAACTTGAAAAAGGAATTAAGTCTTGGTTGAAGGGCAGTTATTGTCATAATGAAATGACTTTGTTTCTTCTGTTATGGTTAGTTGATTACTTAATTGTCAAACTTTTTATTTCGTAGTAGGCTGGTTTGTTTGAGCAATTTATTTTCTTTTTACCTGTCACAATGGTGACTGGTATAGGAGCATTAATTGTATATCCAATCGCAGAAATGTCAGGTAATGAATCTGTTTTAATAATCTGATCGCCAACTTTAATCTCCCAGCCCCAACAGCAGAAGCATTTCTCAGCTACAAATCCGGTCACCTCTGCATTAAGTTTGGAGTTCTCGAATGTGTCCTTTTTTTCACAGCTTGTTAGTGTAATGAGGAAAAGCATCAAAACAATTGTCAAGAAAGCTAAGGTCTTCATTTTGTTCAATTTATAATTAATAACTAATTCCACAAAAATCAAGCCGAAGGATTAAAATATGAAAATATTTTGATATTGATTTCCAGATTTATCAAGATCACCTGTCTGGGTTTTATAAGATAGTTTATCAATTAACAAGTCTTTAATTAGTTTTGGTTAGTTGCTTAAAATGTTATCTATCGTGCAGAGAGCCATGCAATTAACCATAACGGCCCGGCAAAAAGGTTGCAAGCGTTTCCGCTTTTTGGGACAAAAGCGGGAAGCCGATAGCCTTTATTGTCTGTTTTAGGCAATGTTGTTCAATCCTTATTTAAATTGAGTTGCTGTTTTATGCTTTTCTTTATATGGAAAGTGTTTCTCAAATTCAACTAATTCTTCAGGATGAATTTCAAAAGCACTATCCTCATAAAACTTGCCTTGAATATCTCTAAATCCATTATCAAGCAACTCTAAAGCCATGAAAGGCTCAAAATTCAGACAGTCTTTCGTTGTTATACCATATTCTGCTGCATTTTTAAATCCAAAACGATGGTAATAATCAGGATTTCCAAAAAGTATCATTCCGTGAAAGCCTAATTTCTTAGCATCAGTTATTGATCGAAACATCAGTTTTGAACCGATTCCTTTCTTTTGAAATTCTGGCAATATAGATATAGGACCCACACATAATACTTCATATTCTTTATTCAGTGTGTTTATGACTTTGGCTTTTGTACAAATGATATGGCCAATAATTTCATTTTCATGAATCGCAATAAAATCAAGTTCCTTTATAAAACAATGACTATTTCTAATGATGTGTAAAACCAAGTGTTCATCACATCCTGGCTTATAAACATCCCAAAACGCTTCAAGAGTAATATATTCTGTTTTATAGTAGTCTTGCTCGTTTGTATTTCTAATAGTTACTTCCATAATATCTGAAAATCTTTAAGTTGTTATGTTCAATGTTGCCTAACGGTCCGGAAATAAAGGATGTTTGCATTCCCGCTTTAGCGTAGCGAAAGCGGGAGTCGCAGTACCGGCATTACACATCTGTCATGGAAGCAGGAGCAAATTGCAAAGAATGTGACAAACAAATGACCTTTATTGTCGTGTTAGCTTTAGGGCAAATTCTAAATTATCTCGCTATGTTGATTTAGATTCGCATACCTTTCTGGTGCAACAGTTTTGGTGCAAGTCAGAACGATTAAGAACCGCATATCCAGTTATTGTTTACAAACAATCTTGAGCAAGGTTTAATCATTTTTTTGATTTCATATTAATAGCATCAATTAATATTACTCCTTCCCCCCTGGTAGCAATGGCAACTTTTAAATATACCTCGTCATTTGGTTTAAATAAGATCTTATTTATCGGCTTTCTTACTTTAATATGATAATCGCAATAAGAGGAATATATCTTTACATTTCCATTAATATCACCAGTAGCAAAAGTACTATTATCACCACAATAATCAATAGAGAGTACCCATGCAAAACCGCCATTCTTTTCCTTATTTTGCAGATGAATATTATGAACATCCGAAATATCCCACATCACTATGTTAGAGTCATCACCACAAGAAATCAATTTTGTTTGAATGTTATTAAATGAGATATCTCTTACCCAGCCTTTATGGCCGTTTAGGGAGGTTAGTATTTGCCCATTATTCATGTCATATAATTTAATAAGTCCATCGATACCAGCCACTGCCAAAAATTTCCCATCCGGACTAAATTCAATAGCAGTAATGATGTTTTTCGATTGTTCATTAAAATCATGGATTTGCTTTTTCTCAATCAAATCATATATAATAACTTCCCCATCCGTTGATCCTGATGCCACATACTTACTGTCAGGGGAAATATCTAACGCTGTGATCATCCCTTTATGAAATTTGAGTTTGTTGATCAATCTCCTTTGAATAAAATCCCAAATCACCACAGTACTATCCTTCCCTCCACTAATTAACATAGAACTGTCTTTTGAAATTTTAAGTGTCAGAATTTTGTTCGTATGGCCATTAATAAATTCATTTATAAGTTTATGATCAACTGTTGAATAAACCTTTATTGCTTCTCCATCCGGAATTGCCAAAACTCCACCTTTTTTTGAGAAACAGATATCGTTTATATTATTATTAACGGTACTAAAATAGACATAGCCATTATTCTTTTGTGAATATGATTCACAAAAGGAAAGCAATATGATAATGAGTATTAATAATGTCCTGTTAATCATATTTAAATTTCCTGTCTTTTAAAAATCTAAAATAAACTCCAATATCGGAAAACACATACAGGTAATTCGTTTCATCAAACAATACTGATTTTGTCCAGCCTTTATTAATCCCCATATCAGCCACAATACCAAATGATTTACGTATGGGGAGGTCGATACCAACTGAACTTTCAAAACCCCATATCAAATCATTACTACCTGGAGCTGCTTTATTATTTTCCTGAGGAATAAAACCAATAACCTCATCTGATAATTTAGTATATGCATTTCCAATATATGGATTGATTTGAGATGTTAAACAAAAGTGATTTTTCTTAAGTTTTATCAATGTGTATTTGGTGGTTACAAATACTATATTTTGAGATATTTCTGAATTCTTATAAAAGTCTGACCCGGGGAATGTCCAGTTATTAAAGATACTATATTCATATTTCACGCCTATTCTAACTATTTTATTTAATTTATAACTGATACCTAAGCTCCCTGATTTACTTTCTTTTAGGTTTGAATAAATAGCCGGCATTATGATATTATCACTTATGGCGGATTGCTTTCCCTGAGTCTTATTAACTGAGAATGAAAAGCATACATTCAGATCATTTTCAATAGTTTGACTTTTTACCATTAGGGGGATAGCAATTAAAAAAACAATATTTAGAATATGTTTATTCATATTTGTCTAATTTCCATATGGTAAATTGGTTATTTAACATCTTTGATCCTACATATACAGTATCGTTTGCAATAAAGGGTACATTATAAGGGCCGGCATAATGATTTCCCGGGAAATCACCTATTTGTTTCCATTTATCAGATATAAAATCATATTCCCAAAAATCCTTTAGTCCAATAAATAATTTGTCTTTTAACGTTATTGCAAACATGCCTAAGTTTCCAGATCCAGGATAAACAACAGATTTTTTCCATGCATTTATGCCAGAATCATATTCCCATATATCATTGTATACAGTCACATCAGTACTACTTGGACGACCTAATCCAACATACCCTTTATTGTTATAAGTAAAACTTGTAGCCCAGACTCTGCCTTGACCAGGAAAATCAGCAACTCTCGACCATATGTCATTTTCGGAATCATATTTCCAAAAATCATTCAATAATTTATTTGTACTTGTACTGGATCCTAATCCGAAATATGCATTCTTTTCAATTACAAAAGTCACTGCATCACTACGTAGTTGACCAGGAAAACCACTTTTTTCCGCCCAACTATTTGTATTTGGATTATACTCCTTTAGATGATCTATACAATTAGAATATGTCGGGAATAACAAGTAACCCTTATCGTTTATTGAAAACATGACACTTGGAACGTAACAATAATAATCTGTTTTTGTGCTTAGGCTTTTTGAAGCCAGATTGTAAGCAAAAAAACCAGCATACCCATCTGTATATCTGATATACAAAATGCCTCCGATAAAAAAACCATTTATAGAATATGTAAAACCACTTTTTTCATCTGTTTTCGTCCAGGTTTCTTTAATTTTTAAGAATCCATCTGAATATGAACGGGCGCCTGAGACTTCGAACGACAGCTTACTTTCTATTGAACTAAAGTCATAAGGGACGAAAACCTTAACTAATGTTTCTGAAGAATATACTGTTGTAAGTTTCTGGTCATTCAAATAAATAATGTTGTTTAAATTTGAAGAACTGAAATAATTCCCTGATATAAATATAGTATCACCGGCATATGCAGATTTTGGCTCAAAATCGGTAATTGCAGGCGGGTTTGAGCCAGCACCTGTAAAGGGAACTGTTGCTCCATAAAAATAGGTGCCATTTTTAACTACAAATGCGGTTACATAATAAGTCGTGTCTGAATAAAGTTCTTTATCAATTCTGTATGAAAATAGCCCTTTTGTAAGAGGATTTGAAAGAATTATCTTTGAATCTGTAGTGGATAAATCTTTCTTGAGTCCCCAGGTAAATCCATATTCTGTAATTATTTCCCCTGTAGTATTGAATAATTTTGCATTAAGTGTAGCCCCTGTATTGTCAATATCAGTAACTGTACTGGTAATAATAAATTGGAAATATTTATTATCATCCTTACAAGCGATGAAGCTTAACATTAAAAAAAGAAAACAATGAAACCTGGTTTTCATGATAATCTGGCTTTGAATTAAAATTACCCCAACGATTGTTTAAAAATCATCATGATGGTTCTTACTTGAATAGTTAATCCTTGATTTATTAGTAAATAGTCTGATAATCATTGCAAATAGGTTTGCCAGAAAGCTTTCAATACGCTTTCCCAGGATTTTTTTTTGTAAACATAACATAGATATTAAAGGTGATAATATATTTTAAATATCCATATTATTTCACCGACTTTAAATTGAACGAAGCTATATGTAATTTGCTATATAGTATATGACAAATATAAATTTTAAATATTTCTATTTTTTGAAAACCAAATTTGGATCGATTTTTTTTGAATCTCAAAAAGCTATATTCATTGAAGTCTTTAAATTGAATAGACCGATATATGTCCTTATAAAAGATATAATCTAGAGTTATTGAATCGTTGTTATATAGTAATTCCGATTTGGTAATAAAAGCAAGTGTTTGGTTATCGGTTAGTTTGTATTGACGGCTGCCAAAGGCATGATTACGTACTGAAAATCATGGTGTTACGTTTCTTCCTCCTTACAGCTAACGGCCCGGCAATAAAGGTTATAAGCTTCCCGCTTNNAAGCGGGAAGCTTATAACCTTTATTGTCCGTGTTAGGTACAGTTGAAATTTAATCTATTAAATGCTGGATGTCAGATTTAAGAACAGGAATCTTGTTTTTTATAATCTGCCAAACTTCTTCTGCGTCTATCCCGAAATAATCGTGAACCACTATATTTCTGAAGCCTTTGATTTTTATCCATTCCATTTTGGGGTGTTCCTTTTTGAAGTCATCAGATAATTTGTCAACCATTTCTCCGATGACTACAAAATTCATCATTGTAGCGTCAAAGTTTCGATAGTCATTGTTAAAGTCATCGGCAGATTTAATTCCGGAAGTATATTCGATAATCCTGTCAGTTGCTTCAATAATCGATTCTAAGCAGTGTTGATCCTTAGTAAGCATAGACAGTATCTTTTAAGATTGAATTTTTGATTCTAGGCTTGATATACTTCTCTCGGCAAATATCAATTTCGAGATCAAGTTGAATTTGGAAAAAGTCCTTTAGCTGTAACTTAAGGTCATAAAGATCCTGTGTATTTTCTTCGAATTCTACCAGGAGATCGATGTCACTATTTGCATTTTGTTTGCCACGAGCATAGGATCCAAATAATCCAATCCGGACAATATGATATTTATCTCGGAATAGTTTTTTGTTCAGAGATAGGAATGTTAATATTTGGTCTCTAGTTTTCATTTGAATACAAAGTTACTAAAATCAAGCAAATTATTATGTAAGGCCAAATTATGTTGCAGATGCCCATCGATTGTACCTAACGGCCCGGCAATAAAGGGAGGTTGCGTTACCCGACGCAAGCAACAGGCAGAGTCTTGGTACTTTAGCCGCAAAACTGTCACGGTGCAAGGAGGGTATGGCACGTGTTTTTACAGTCCAGGTACAAAGCTGGTTGAGCTTTACGCGAGTCGCGGTACAAAGTTGATAGGTGGCCGGAAATTTATCCCGGTGCAAAGATGAATTAAATGGGTACTGGCGCGATCGCAGTATAAGCATTACAAATCTGTCTTGGGTGCAGGGACAAAAGCAAAAACCGTGTCAAGCAACTTACCTTTATTGTCCGTGTAAGCACAAGTATTGTTTATTAAATTCAAATGCAAGTACAAGTGTCTATTTGTTTTATAATAAGGTTGTCGGGAGTATCTTAAGTACAATTAGACTGGGTCACTGATCAAACTTTTTTGTCATATAATCTTTCCAAATTTTCCCGGCCTTCTCATTTGCCCATGTTTCAAGTCCTAATTTCCTAATCAAGCTCAGGTTATAAACTTTTAAATTATGGGGTATTCGATTTGCTCTGTCTGCTAATGGCTGAAGGTTTTCACAAGGGAACTCATCACATTCACTGCAATTATGAATTTGTCTTTCTTCGACGCAAAGATATATTTTACAGTATCCCTTTTCATTCATTAATAAGCATTTACCATCAGGGAATATATTATTTATTTCAGATAAGAAACCTTTTCCATTTCTATTACGACAGCCTATACAATCAGATTTATCGTAATCTAAACCCAATCTTTCTGATAACTGCTTTTTTATTGTTTCGTTTGATTTTGCTTTAAATGCAACACATTCAAAGCAAGGAATCCCGCATGGGGCAGTCATATATTTATAATCCATGGAATGAACCTCTGTTAATGGCTTTTCGAATTTATTCTTTGAGCAGGTTTTAATAATCTTATTTATAAGTATTCATGTGCTAAAGTTATTATTTTTTATTATTATCATCAGGTGAAAGAGTTAGCACAAGTACTTCATCAGTGTTGTGTGATGGGAGAGTCCTGATAGAAATTGAGAATTTACCTTATTAACTCGAATTATTCTAAGTGAAAGCGCGAGGGCAATAAGATTATCAACGTGAAATATTTGTGCTAACGGCCCGGCGGTATAATTTTGTAAGCGTTACTCGACGAAGCATCCGAGCAGGGTCACGGTACTTTAGCCAGAAAACTATCACGGTGCAAGGAAGGTACGGCGTGGTTTTTGCCGTCCAGCTACAAATTTTGTGAGCTATACGTGTGTCGCGGTATAAGTTTTATGACCAGCAGGTCACAAGTCAAGGTGCAGAGAATTTTATTGAAAGCACTGACGCGGTCGCGGTATCGGCATTACGCATCTGTCTTGGTAGCAGGAACAAATTGCAAAAAATGTGACAAATCAAATGACCTTTATTGTACGTGTTATGCGTTCGTGCTTTTCTCGATTCCTAAATGCATAATCTTGTCTTTCTTGATATAAGCACTGAGCATTTTTTGTTCCTTTTTAGTGAGAGGTCTAGGATCAAAGCCTATTTCTAGGTCATCGAGTTTATCAATTGCTCCAGTATGTTTCGAAATTTTATGCTGCATGTTCATTGATCCTTTTTATTCGTTTGAAATCACCTGCTTTTGATTTTTTCTCTTCTTCAAGGTCAAAGTCATTTTGAAGTCCTAGCCAGAATTTGGCAGAGTTGCCAAAGTAGTAGCTAAGTCTTATAGCGGTGTCAGCAGTAATGCTCCTATGTCCTTTAATTATTTCAGAGGTCCTGGTCTGAGGAATTCCAAGGTCTTTTGAAAGTCTGTATGCGGAAATGTTCATGGGTTTGAGGAATTCTTCGAGAAGAACCTCGCCGGGATGAATATTTGATAACTTTTCCATNNACAATTCTCCATTGGTCATTGATCCGGATACTGTAAAAATCGCTCATTTTACCTGATAGTTTCTCAAGTTTGTTGGAAGGAGGAATTCTCAAGTCAAGAAGATTTTGTGAGTTGTTGAGCATTCTAAGTTTTCTTCTTCCAATTTGTTGTATCTCATGTGGTAGATTTTTAACTCTGTCACCGTTCCAAATTTTTTCAGTATCCTTGGATCCAAAATAGATAATCATATAACGTATCGCGTTACTAACGACAAAGATAAGTATTCTAAATTAAACTGCCAAATATTTAAACGGAGTTGTCATGCAGGACGCATAACGGCCCGGCAATAAAGGGAGGTTGTGTTACCCGACGCAAGCACCGGGCAGTGTCCCGGTACTTTAGCCAGAAAACTGTCACGGTGCAAGGAGGGTATGGCACGTGTTTTTGCCGTCTGGATACAAATTTTATTGAGCATTACGAGTGTCGCGGTATAAGTTTTATTGAGAGCTGGTCTCCTGTCCCCTTACACAGGTTTGATTGNNAACGGGATCACGGTGATATCCCCTTATACTGTGCTGCCTTGAGTGCAGGAACACTTTGCAAAAACCGTGACAACTTGTCCCGCTTTTGGGACAAAAGCGGGAAGTTTATAACCTTTATTGTCCGTGTTAGCGGAAGCTTTTATTAATTGTCAATTATACAGTCAGTTAATTGAATACTTGAATTTATTTTTGTTTTTTTTGTAATAAATATTCTCTAAAATAGACTTTATAAGAAACGATTTAAATATGAAATCAACGAAAGAAGAATTTCTAGAAATATTATCAAATTATCAGGGTATATTGCATAAAGTCAGTTTAATATATTTTAAGAATGCATCTGACAGGGTTGATAATTTTCAGGAAATCGTTTATCAACTATGGAAATCTTATTCAAAACTGCAAAACAGAAATAGTATTGGGTCATGGATCTATGCTGTCTCGATAAACACTTCAATTTCCAGGATTAAAAAGATTTCAAGAATTGAATACAGGGAAACATTACCAGATATACCTGACACGTCTGATAATTTTGATGAATTATCTAAAAATGAATCATTAAAATTATTGCTAAACGCTATCTACAAACTTGATGAAATTGATAGATCAATAATGCTGTTATATCTTGATGAAAAAAGCTATGATGAAATAGCCGAGATTATTGGTATCTCAAAATCAAATGTTGGTGTAAGAATCAATAGGGCAAAAGCGTCTTTAAAACAAAATATTAAAAATTAAAGTCATGGAAAATAATGAATTACAAAAAATCTGGAGAAGTATTGATCTCGAAATCACTCAGAAATCAAAAGATGAATTAGAATTATTACTTACTTCGAAAGCCAGACAAACCATTAACAAATTTCTGAGCATTATAATTATCTCAGTCATTGTTTGTGCAGGAGTCTTGTCATACGTTACGGTTACTACCCTTGATCGAAAAGAAGATTTGATTTTTTTGATTAATAATTTATCTCTTGGAATTATAACTACGATTGCCCTTCTATCCGGTTTATTCTCGTGGTATAAATTGCGAAACAACAAATTTGATCAACCTTTAAGAAACTGGTTAGAAGTGAGAATTAGGTTATTATCAAAAGGATTTACGGGTAGATTTAGCAAGTTGTATTTGTATTTAATCCCATTTCTTTATGTGTTAATTGTATTATCAATCCATGTTTATTTTGAACATAAATTGTTTCTGGAAGTCCTTAAAACAGAAGAATCCCTAATTGCTCTTATTGTAGGAGCTCCTATTGGTATTTTCGTATCTTATTATGCTGCAAGGAAAATCCGTAAGTATGAATTAAGTAATCTGGAATTTCTTGAAGATTTGTACGGTCGGGTTATCAATGAGCGCTAACGGCCCGGCAATAAAGGTTGTAAGCGTTCCCGCTTTTTTATCCTAAAAAGCGGGATGCCGTGCCCCGACGAAGTGAAGCGAAGATGGGGGCGCATTTTTTGCCGTCCGGGTACAAAGCTTATTGAGTTTTACGAGCGGTTGCCATGACCGAGCTTGTGAGCGTCATGGTGTCGCGGTACAAGTTTGATGGCGAGCAGGTCACAAGTCAAGGTATGCAAAGTTTTAAAGAAAGCACTGGCGCGGTCGCGGTACCGGCATTACAAATCTGTCTTAGAAGCAGGAGTAAATTGCAAAAAATGTGACAAACAAATGACCTTTATAGTCCGTGTTAGATGGTCGTAGCAAATTCTTGATAGTCATGATGCAATTGTCCTTTAATGAGGTATAAAATCGGATTTTTTCAGGATCGATAACAACAATAGAGCTGATTTCCGAGAGTTGTTATAATTTTTATAATATGGTCCGAATTTAACTAGCCAGTTTTATTAGGAGAAAGCTTACTGAAATACCGGTTATTATTATTAAGATTTCTACTAAATTACCAATAAAGGTTGGAAGATTTTGACTCCAATAACTTTCTAGAATAAGACGAGATACGATCTTTTTTCTTACGATTTCACCAATCCAGAAACTTAGCACTACTGGAATAACAAGTAAGAAAAAATACATTCCATCAGTTATATTACCAGTTCTCATTCAATATTATTTATAAAGTAAAGTTACACCTCCAAAAGGTACAAGTCAATTTTATTTTAATAATCCAGTTAACCTAATTATTAAATAAATCAATATAGTAGAAGTCTCTTACCTGCAGACGCTATGCCACCTAACGGCCCGGCAATAAAGGGCGTTTGTGTTGCTGAGCCGAAGGCACTGACCGACCGGAGGGAGCGTCAGTGCGAATGGAGGCTGGAGCAGAAAAGCTGTCTCGGGGCAGAGTCCTGGTACCAGCCAGGGCCGAGCGTTTAAAAATTGCCCTGTGGGCAATTTTAGCGAAGAAGCCGGTCTGCAGGGCGGAGCGAAGCATGCCGTGCCCCGACGAAGTGAAGCGAAGACGGGGGCGCATTTTTTGCCGTCCGGGTACAAGTTTATTTGAGTTTTACGAGCAGTTGCCATGACCGAGCTTGCGAGCGTCATGGTGTCGCGGTGCAGGGTTTATTGAGATCAGGTCACAAGTCAAGGTGCAGAGAGTTTTATAGGAAGCACTGGTGCGATCGCGGTATCGACATTACAAATCTGTCTCGGTAGCAGGAGCAAATTACAAAAAATGTGACAATACAAATGACCTTTATGGTCCATGTTATTGTTAGTGCTTTGTTATTTGTCTAGGTATATGAGTTGTATTATTTATTTAACAATCAAAGTGTTATTTGCAAGCTCTTTTAAAAGCTTTGGATGAGATTCAGCATGTACGGCTTTTAAATGTGCTTGCAGATAAATCAATTTCAGTATTTAAAAAAATTATCATTAGCTATTCCCAAATCAAACCTCCCCATTGTTATGCTAGTGGGTTCATTGTTGATAAGAGCCTGAAAATCAAATACCCCCGATAAAATTATTTCGTATTGTTGTTTGTCTACCATGAGATTTTGTGCTCTTTTGAAATTTAAAGATCCATTTAATACAGTTACATTGTATTTAACAGTATCTAAAGTAAGGGAAACTTTGCAAAGTGGATTTGTAAGGTCAATTATTGTATCATTGAGTTCAATAAGATTAGAAAAAGATACCGGTACAAAACCGTATAGATCAAAGTTTAATATAATCGGTTTTTCATTACTCTCGTAGTAATAGTATCTTGATTCTCCAATGTGTCCTTTCAAGGAAAAGGAGGTTTTACCGCCAGTACAAACTATTTTGGATGGGACTCTGAGGTCAGAATTGACAAAAGGTTCTCTGTCGTAAAGTGCACCAAATGTATTATATCCCCATTCCGTATAGGCAGGGAGACTTGGATAATCTTTATCAGGAATATAGATTGATTTATTGAGCTCATACTCCTTGCTGCAAGAACTAATGATAACCAGGAGGATTACAGTAAATTTTGCAAGATGTGTTTTCATTTTTCTTTGTTATTTAAAGGGACACTTAGTAATAATTGCAATCCACTACCCGCTAGTGGATTGACAAAGTAAGAGCCTTTAGGAAATCTGACTCCAATTGGTGTATATGTCTCAACAGAAATTCCGGGCTTATTTGTTTTACCTATTTTTAGTCCAAGACCGATGTGGAAAGTTGTATAGTTAGGGCTAGCATTTTCGACAACTTTTATTACATCAGCCTGATATTGTTCCATTGATTTATCGAAAAATGAAATATCTGAATTTGAATGGACCTTAAAATTAAATGAAACACCAGCTTTATAGTAAAGCTTAATTTTATGTTCTTTTCTGGGATAGAGTCTCACTTCCAGAGGAATTCCAAGATAATCACCTTTTTGATTTATTTCGCATACTTTAGCATATTCAGTGATCAAATCAGACTGGTTATAATTTACATAAAAATAATCTGGTCCAGATGACATATATGAATCTCTTCCAATTGAAGTAATCATTCTACTGTAACGTAAACCAGCTGATAATCCAAACAAATTCTTGATTACTCTATATTCAAATTTTAATCCTATGTAATTGATTGTCATTAAGGATTTAACCTGGTCAGAGTAATAATCATAATTTTGATCATATACAGCCCTAATGTATGCTTTATCAGGCGCAGCACAGCCTATTCCGTCAATCCCGGCTTCAAGAGAAAGAAATTTTCGTTTTTCTTCTTGTCCCCAGGCATATATGGTTAAGACCGGAATGAATAGTAATAGAAGAATTAGTCTTTTTTTCATAGGATAAAGGATATTTGTTATTCTATTTTGACGGGTTATCTTATTAAAAACGGTTAAGATTATTTAAAATTATGTAAGTGTTTAAAAGGTAAGTTATTTGGCTCTTTTGCTTTTGCATAAGCGCAAGGTCTGGTGTTGCGCAAAAGCAAATGTGCCAAAGGAGCGGTCGTGGTTTATAGAAAAGTAGTCATGAAGTTAGCTAATGTGCTGACATCGTTCGCATTAACAATAACGGCCCGGCAATAAAGGGTGTAACGTTCCCGCTTTTTGGGACAAAAAGCGGGATGCCGTGCCCCGACGAAGTGAAGCGAAGACGGGGGCGCATTTTTTGCCGTCCGGGTACAAAGTTTGTTGAGTTTTACGAGCGGTTGCCATGACCGAGCTTGTGAGCGTCATGGTGTCGCGGTACAGTGTTGTTGGCGAGCAGGTCCCCTATCCCTTTGCACAGGTTTTGTTGAGAGCAGCTGCGGCGTCACGGTGATGTCCCCTTATACTATGTTCTCTTGAGAGCAGGAACGGTTTGCAAAAACCGTGACACCTGTCCCGCTTTATGTAAGAAAAGCGGGAAGCTTATAACCTTTATTGTCCGTGTTATAGCCAGTTTTTTAATTCTGATTTATCAAAGTATCATGGGTGATAATAATCCTGTTTATTCTTCCCAGGAGTGTTAATAGCTCCATAGGCACTTCGTTTTCATCTGGGCTATAAATTAAAGCAGAGTCAATTTGACCACAGTTTTGATATTTGAAGTATAATGTTGGAAGATCTGTTGGTTTATTTGGGCCAAAACCATAATAATCTTTTAAATTGATATATTTTAATTTTTGAAGGTCTTGAAATAAACTATCCATTTCATTTTGTACAATCAGATACTTTGATGTCCTTTCTTTTGGACTAGGTATATATTCTCTTTCATTAATTATAAGACTGTCTGGATAAACAATGGTTGTACTAAATTGCTGTCCAGTCCAACCAGATCCTTCAATATATTTAATCAAGAAGTCAGGGCCAAGAGAGGTCCAGTCTTCAGATCTTTTCTCGCAACTTAAGAGAAGAAAGATTAAGAAAAAGTTGACTGTAAGTAAATATTTCATAGATGTCAAAGGGTTGGAGAACAAATCTAAATTGCGCAAATATTGTGCCGAACCGCTGTATCGTCCTAAAATAGGGTTACACTTTTAGGTTAGACATAATTGATTTAAAGTTATATTTTTTTGATTTCTGTTTTTATTAAATCTCATCGGCCATTTTTTTACTTCGATACTTTCTTGAATATGAGTTTGAAGAGGAGTTAGATAATTACAACTTTCATGTGGTCTTAAGTTGTTATAGACCCAGATAGACTTGTTAGTTTCTTTTTCTGCATGCTTCAGATCCGGAAGATGGTCCCTAAGATCAAACTCATTTTTTAGAGTCCCATTAACTCTTTCAGCAACAGCNNTAATCCGCGATCTGAATGATGGATCAGGGGTCTGTCGGGGTATTTACGGTTTTTGATAGCCGTCTTAAGAGCTTTTATACAGTTTATAGCTTTCAAGTTGTCAGAGAGCTGATATCCGACTATTTGTTTAGAGTAAGCATCGGTAATTAGACTCAGGTAAAGGAAGCCCTCGCTGGTTCTGATATATGTAATGTCGCTAACCCAGACTTGTTCCGCACGATTAATCTGAGTGTCCTTTATTAGGTTAGGGTACTTGTAAAAGCGGTGATATGAGTTCGTTGTCCTCGTATAGTTCTTTTTCTTTCCTACGAGCATCCCTTCGTGTTTAAAGATTGCACCCAGCTTATCCCGGCCACACTTAATCCCCTCTTTTTCAAGGGAAGGCTTGATAAGGTAGTGTAGTTTTCTTGTTCCTATTCTGGTCATCATAACTCTTTG
>PMBC01000164.1:0-1842 GCA_003152835.1 Bacteroidales bacterium
TTCCGGTGAAAGAGTGTATGGCTTAAAGGTTCAAGGTACTTCAGGGCTATATCATACTGACCATTAATTATGAAGGTTTCAGCTACACGCTTAAAGGATCTTGACGGGAATTTAGTATCGGGAGTCGACTCAATTGTCTCCATAGCGAACATCTGTGCAAAATTATAGAGTCCGAGATGATAATATGGTTCACCGGCTATGAAAGAGGTCATTCCTCTTCTCTCATAATCAGCAAAAAGCCTGTCCTTCCCCTGATCAAAACTGAACATTTTTGAAGAGAGCTCTCCTGTTTTAGCCAGGGCAAGGTTAACAGCTATCATCGAAAACCGGTCTGACGGATGCTCTCTCTCAGCCCTTTCAATTATCTTTTCCCACGCTTCTTTATAAACAAGGTTTTCATAAGCAATCCGGCGTTCAGCTTTGAAATCACTAAACTTTGTCACTCCCCATGCAACAAGTGCAAAGAGAATGAATGCAGAAATAATATTTAATGCACCCGGCTTATTGTCAGAAAGCTTATCTGGAATAAATTGCTGAATAATAATGAATACCGGGAAAGAAATAAATATCAGTAAAAGAGGTAAAGGGAAGAATATCCGGATTTTATAGTATGACTCCGACAGATATGCCTGCAGAAGCGTATCTTTAAAAATAAACTCTCTTGCAATCAGAGGGACGAAGATCGCCAGTATTAAATAAATGAATAAGACAGCTATCTTAACAGGGGTCTGCAAATCCTTCCTGCTGAACCTGAACAGAAGCTCAGATATAATTATAATTAAGGTATATATAAGGTATGCGCCGCCAGCTAACCAGTAGACAACCGGGAGAAGTAAAATACCTGCGAGACTCCTGACACGAGGTTTCTCTATACCTGAATATATCAGCGCTGCCAGCAATGATAACAATAAGCCGAAAACTCCTGAAACAGAATAATAATCATCCGGAAGAATTAACAGGTATCCAATCGCAGGAAGAAAAGAGAAGAGTATTAAAGGCTTTAAAATGCAGGTTTTCTGAAGTATCTTTTTTGTTATCGCCTGCAATAAAAGGAAGAGTAAAGTCATGATTACTGCACCGGCAAAAGGAAGGTGAAAGAATTGTATGAAGAATTCTCCAAACCAGTCTGCCAGGCCTCCATGATGAGATAACCTGGTTATGAAATACTGAAAAGTAACCTCGAAAAGCTGAAGCTGTTCCTTCTGATAAAGATGCTGATTATAGAAGAATCCGTAGAATATTATCAATCCTGTCCCAAAAAGCAACAGAAGCGATCTTTCAAAAACGGATCCTTTAAAGAATTTTATCATTTGGAAAGATTATGATCATTACTGATCATTAATTTCAACTGCGCATCCTTTTTAGAATAAAGCTTGCCGGTTGCTTTGAGGATATTCCTCTTTTCTTCCGTCGAAAGCTCCTGGTAATATACTTTAAAAAGAAGAAGTCCGATACCGTTATGGAGATTCTCATTCATCATTCGCCTTACNNGTTTGTATCTGTTTCTCTTATCTGTGAATATATTGAAGCCTGCATCAGATCGTAAGCATGTTTTTTTTCTTTCCAGCTCTGAAGCATGTTATTCAGACGTGTGCCTGTGCCATAGCTGTTATCAGACAATCTTACATTAAGAGATCCTGGTTCAAGTACTACGACGAGGTCTTCAATCACTTTCGGAAAGCGCGCAGGGATCCTTAATATTCTGACACACAAGGTGTCTGCTTTTTTTTCAAAATTAAAACCTCCGTTTACAAGGATTGTAGAGTCAACATTTTTTGATATCGGCCCGTCAAGCGCCACAAGGTACACTTTTGAACCATTGAATGTTGTATCCGTGACTGT
>PMBC01000164.1:1906-17102 GCA_003152835.1 Bacteroidales bacterium
AATAAAAAAGGGGCCTTCTCAAGCCCCCATGTTTCCCTGGACATCGTCGTAAAATTCAAATAAATATTCGGGATTAAAATTGATCCCTTCATCAATCAAAATTTGCTTATACTCTTCTTTGAAACTTTTTTTATGGTGATGCTCCTGTTGATTTAAAATATAATTAAATACACGATCCAAATCCCTGTAACCGACAGTAAATGCACCAAATCCCTCCTGCCATTTAAATTTAAGATAGGATTTTGATTGTTCATTTATAAACATCGCAGAGCTTCTTTTAATGTCCCTAATTAAATCAGATATCGAAATCAAAGGATTGAATCCAATGAGAAGATGGATATGATCTTTTGTTCCATTTATTGCCACTGGGAAACATTTCTTAGCCTTCATTATCCCATAAATATATTTATGGACATTATCACGAATAGAATCAGTTAACAATGATTCTCTACCTTTTGGAGTAAAGATACAATGAACATACAGTTTTGTGTAAGAATTAGGTTTCATAGCACGAAATTTAAAATGCAGCATACAAAATTAATAATTATTTATTAATTGTTTTAAAAGCATAACTAATGGAACCCCTCTAGGGTTCTTACCATGGTTTTGGATTTCTCATTTCTAGCATTGATGAAACCGCTCCGCGGTTATGATCTGTATAAATATTTCCTCACCAGGCAAAAGTTTATAAAAAATATGGAACCGCTCCGCGGTTCCATCAATACTAGCCTTATGGTTTACAAAAAAATATGAACCGCAGAGCGGTTCCATCAATGCTAGCCAAGAAGTCCAAAAATAACATGAACCGCGGAGCGGTTCCATCAATGCCAGCCATTATAATCACCAAAAAGCCATGACCCGCGGAGCGGTTCTATCAATGCCAAGCAAAAAGTTCACAAAAAAAGAGAGGCTGTCCCTTTTGAGACAGCCCCCTTTTCATTTTAACTATTCTTACGGTTTTGGTTTGAACATCCAGAACCATGCAGTACCCCAGTCGCCTGTTACTCCCGGTTCGGGAGCACTAAGAACCAGCTGGTCGGCTGTCAAATTAAGGATATAGAAGTTGTTCTCTATCTGATTAGAGAAGTTAACCTGCATCCCGTTAATAACAGTGACGTTGGTTGTGGTAAGCTTACCAACATCCCATCCGGCTCTGGCAACGGAGAAATCAAGGTTAAATGTACCTTTTGTGACTCCTTTATACAATGCCGGATCCTGAGCTGCAGTAAGTGTAAGGTTACGGCCGCCATTAAGGTCAAACTTCATCTGATCTGAGCCTACACCACGTCCGTTAAGGTCAGATTTGCTTACGGCCCACCAACAGGGAGCTGTGCAGCCTCTGTAACCGCCATTGCCCCATGGAGCGGGCTTGGTATCGTCCCATATCCAGGTTTTTCCTGCAGCAAGGTTGGCGATAAGTGTCCATTGCGGTTCCTGAAATGCAGTAGGATCGGATTTGGTAACAGTAACAACTTTCGTGGTGGTAACAATACCACCTGCCGTTGTAGCTGTAATGTTTACAGTATAAGTACCCGGAACAAGCATCTTGACTGTGTCATGCTGCTTGCGGCTTACACCCCAGGCATAATCCCAGGAAAACATAACCTCCGGCGTCTTATTCTCAAGGTAGAGAATGTAATCGTTGGTTGCATCATTTGTTATTGTATAAACAAACTGATCTGCAGGAACAACTGCCCCTGCCTCCTGCCTGTTTTCAACAGGTTTGCAGGCAACGATCAAAAGAATCATCCCTCCTACAAGATATAATATTCTTTTTTTCATATTTTTCCTCCTTTTATATTATTTTACAGCACTAAATGAATAGGTAGGTGCAATGCCGGTCTCCCATCCCGGGTTCTGAACCAGAACCCCCATTGAGAGCTGAATTTCCGAGTTTGGAATCTGCAGGAAGCCTCCGGTAACCGGCCTGAAAAGAACACCTCTCTTAACTCCTGGTACGCCGTTATTTATCGTAGCTACACCATTTTGGCTTTCAAGAAGTGTCTCCAGCTGATCAAGGTGACTTTTCCCGTACCAGCGTAGCAGATCATAATAGCGAACTCCCTCAAATGCCAGCTCAAACCTGCGTTCATCTTTCAATGCCTCAAGTGAATAGCTTGCCAAAGGCGGCAAAGAAGGATGTGTAGTAACAGCTGGAGGAGGATCTGGCAATTCTATACTGGAGCGTGCTCTTACAGCATTAATACCTGCAACTGTACCTGTCAGTTCTGAATGCATAAGGAGTACATCGGCAAAACGGATAAGAACTATATCCTGCATATTGTCGAGCTGAAAGTTCCTGGTAGCAGCATATAAATCGATGCTATAATTATGCCATTCACTTTTAGCGTTTGAATAGACGTTGATCGGTCTGTACTTCTTCTGCCAGTACCCTGTCTCATCCATCTGTTTATCGTGGAAGTCGACTCCTAAATCGTAGGTGGCATCAATGCCTTCAGAAGCATCATCTACCTTGCAAATTGAGCCTCTTTTCCGGATATCGCCATCAGGCCAAGCATCCCACAGGGATTTATTTACAGTACCCATTCCCCATCCTTCTCCCATGGCGCCTTTGTATGAATAGGCTCTCCATCCGAAGAAAAGGTCCATCTGGTTGCTGTAATAGATACTTGTGCCCCAATCAGCGAATGTCGAGAAATTGAGGGAGAACATAGACTCCTTGTTCGTTCCATCCTCGCCATACCATGAAAGGCCATTATCTACAGTATACTTGTATGGTTTTCCTGAATGAGCTGCATTTGCAATTGCATAGGGCCATAAGTTCCTGAATTCAGGCATCAGTTGGTAACCACTGTTGTCACGGCAATCTTCAAGCCAGGTAACGACTTCAGTTTTTGTTACTGAGCCGCCTCCAACAAGGGGCAGATCAGTTGTTTCATAATAGCCTGTGTAGAAGAGGAAGACGCGGGCCATGAGAGCCTCGGCACTCCATTTGTTTGCACGTCCCATATCTGCAACAGCCCATGGTGTGCTTGGGAATTTTTCAATAGCTGTTTTAAGGTCGGTAGCTATCTGTGCATAGGTTTGTGCCGCAGGAGTCTTGGGAAGGTTCTGCGGTTTTGTTTCTAGAACCAGCGGAACTTCACCGAACATGCGGGAAAGGTCGAAGTAGAACATTGCCCTCAGGAAGCTTGCTTCACCTTGTACTTTACCTTTCTGAGATTCGTTGTCGTATTTTGGTTTGTCAATGTTCTCGAGTAACATATTGCAGCGGAAAATACCTTGGTAATATCGCTGCCATGTACCCAGGTACATACCCTGCCCGGTAATTTTAAAGTCACAGATCGCTCTTGGATCAAGGTCATTATCGCCGCCTCCTCCAAAACGGTCATCCGACATAAGCTCAGATATCACAAACGGATATGAATTAAGTATAGAGCCGCTGGGACAGGCAACCATTGTTACATAGGCTGCCGTGAGGGCCATGTCCATATCCTTGGGTGTCTGATAGAAGTCATTATTGGTCTTCATAGTCAGAGGAACAGTATCGAGGAAACTTTGAGAGCAACCCGCAAACAGAGCAACTGTAAGGAATAATAAAAATATCTTTTTCATATTCTTAAACATTTTAGAATTTTAAACTTACACCTAACAAAACGGTTCGCGCGGACGGATAAAATCCGATATCAATACCTTTTGCCCAGCTGTCATAACCATTGTTAATGCCAATTTCAGGGTCCATACCAGAATACTTGGTGAAGGTATGTAAGTTCTGAATTGAAGCAAAGAACCTTGCCTGTGCAAGAGGAATTGCTTTAATGAGCTTCTTAAGGTCATAACCCAGGGTAACGTTGCTGATCTTCATATAATCTGCATTTTCAATGAAGATATCAGAGACATACTGCCAGTTAATAGAGGAACCATAGGTAAGTCTTGGTAATTTATTTGAAGAACCCTCGCCATGCCATCTGTCGAAGATATCGGTGGTATAGTTATTTTGAGGACTATCAGCCCAGCGGCGCGAGCTGCGTGCTATCTGCTGACCGAATGCTCCGTTTGAGGCTAAAGAAAGGTCGAATCCCTTGTAAGAAACTGATAAGTTAAGACCCATTATAAAATCAGGGTTCGGATCGCCAATCATAACCTTGTCGAGAGAGTTTATTACACCATCGTCGTTGGTATCCTGGAATATCAGGTCGCCTGCAACAGCAGTCGGCATAATAACAGTGCCCGTTGAATTCTTATAAGCTGCAACCTGCTGTTCTGTCTGGAATACGCCAAGAGTTTTGTATCCCCTGAAATAACCGATCGGGAATCCGACCTGGGCACGATAAAGCTCTTCAGTACCCTCTCCAAGGACACCGGTGGCGCCATTAATGATACCTACGGCGTTATCAATTCGCGTAACTTCATTCTTGTTATACGCAATATTCCATGATGCCGTATAATTCAGGTCTCCTGCATTATTACTGTAGGTAAGCGCCAGTTCAATACCTTTATTGGATACATCGCCGCCGTTTACAAACGGAGCACCTGTTCCATAAGACGCAAGCGCCGGGGCCCTGAGAAGCCAGTCAAAGGTAGTCCTGCTGTAAATATCGAATTCTGCGCTCAACTTGTTCTCGAGGAAACGTGCATCTAAACCCACGTTGATCTGATCCGTTGTTTCCCATGTAACATCAGGGTTGGGAAGAATATTTGCATAACCGCCGGTGCTGACTATCGATTTATTGGGACCGTAGAAATAGTTGACATTCGCAAATGAAATTGTTGACAGGTACTGGAATGCATTAATAGCTTCGTTGCCGTTCTGTCCCCAGCTCGCGCGGAGTTTCAGGAAGTTAACCGTATTCTTCATGTTCTGGAAGAAATTCTCTTCAGATATCACCCATCCTGCAGATACTGACGGGAAGTACCCCCACCTGTGACCCCTCATGAAATTTGAAGAAGCGTCGGCACGGAGGATGGCTGTTGCCATGTATTTTTCCCTGTATGAATAGGAGAGACGTCCGAAGTATGAGAGAATACCACCAATACCCCATGGGCTGCTTGTAACAGAAGTAAGGTTAACATCCACAACCGGTGTGTTTTGAAGGTATGCATGCTGGAAATCAGCGAAGAGGGAGGCAGAATTTGATCCGCCCACAGATTCTCCGAGTCCGTTTCTTTCAGCTGACTGACCAACCAGTGCAGTAAATGAATGGTCGGTGCCAAGCTTGATATTATATGTAAGTGTGTTTTCCCACGACCAATTGTATCCGAAGCTCATGTTATGAGAAACATCATCGATAGAGTTGAAATCTGTAGAGCTCAGGGAATAGACCGGTCTGTAGCTTCTCCATGATCCTGCTGACATTGAATAGCCGAATGAGCTTCTAAAAATAAGACTCCTGATCGGCTGGATCTCAATGAAAAAACTGCCGTTAAGATTATGGTTCAGGCTTTCATTCAACCCTCTGTTGTAAACCATGTTTCCGATAGGGTTCGAATCATTGAGCTTCCATGGAATTGCATAATGATAAGGGTAAGCAACATCGGTATTGTCTACAGCATACATAGGAAGGAACGGGCTGGCGACCATACAGCTGAATACGTCGTTCCAGTACTGGTTGCCGGTACCAACACCATGGCTGTTTGAGTTCATATATCTTAAAGTCTGACCAGCTTTAAGGATATCAAATGAATTGGATTTATCCCTCAGTAATGTATATTCACTGTTTAAACGGAAGGTAAAACGTTCAAAGTGTGATTCAACCGGATTACCAAAGATACCTGTCTGGTTTGAATGAGAGATACCCATCGAGTAGGTACCTGCTTCAGAACCGCCTGATATGTTCAGAGCATTGTTTTCAACCGGTGCATTCTTGTACGAAAGTTCATCAAGCCAATCAGTTCCAGTCCATTCACCTGATACGATCTTATCCCAGTCGGGGACAAGAGAAGCGAAATCCATGCGCGGCTGACCGCTGTTTACTCTTGCTTCATCGATAATATTGGCATAATCAAGTGCTTTCATCATCGGCAGCTTCTTGTAGAGGTTCTGCCATCCATATGAACCATCATATGTGATAGATGCTTTCACTCCTGAAGCAGGCCTTACACCCCTTTTGGTTGTGACCAGGATAACGCCGTTACCGCCTCTTGAGCCATAGATTGCAGAAGATGCAGCATCCTTGAGAACATCAATTGATTGGATATCGGCAGGTGAGATGTTATCGATATTACCTCCCGGAACCCCGTCAATTACATAAAGAGGCTGAGAGTTACCGATAGTCCCCATACCACGGATATTAACATTAAATCCGTCTCCGGGCTGACCGGTGTTCTTGATAATTGAAAGACCAGGTGTCTGACCCTGAAGAGCTGTCATCGCGGACATTGTGCTCAGCTTCTGGATGTCTTCACCTTTTACCTGGACAGTGGCACCGGTTACAAGTTTCTTCTTCAAGGTTCCGTACCCGATGACCACAACTTCGTCGAGGCCTGTGACGGCTTCTGCGAGTCTGACGTCAACCACTGATCTGCCTGAGATGGCAACATCCTGTGGTGTGAAACCGATGAAAGAAAATTGTAAGGTAGTACCTCCTGCAGGTACAGTAAGGGAATATTTTCCATCAACACCCGTGAGGGTCCCGACAGAAGTTCCCTGAACAATTACTGTTACTCCAGACATTGGCTGTCCTCCTGCATCCCTGATAACGCCAGTAACTGATTGCTGGGCTATCAGGCTCAGATTGGCCAATAGTAACAAAACAAATAATACACTTCGTTTAAGCATAGTTTTGGGTTTTAGGATAAAACATTAACTACATTTTGTTTAGAATTTCAGGTTAGTGGTGCGAAGTCAGAATCCCGCACCGATCAATTCTTTCAAATATAAATAAAAATATCTTTGAAAAAACATTATTAAATGTTAATGTTTAGGGGGTCATTTGATTTTTAACTGCAATATTTCAAACGAATGCGGAATCACTGCGCCCCATCAAAACCCCTAAAAATCTGAATGATAAGAAGATTCATATACGTCCTTTGATTAATAGTGCCGGAAAGAGTCAGGAAACTCCCGGATCATTTTTTTCTGTGCCTCCGGAAAATTTTGAAGGAAGGACCCCGAATTCCTTCAGGAATTGTTTCCTGAAATATTTCGGATCCTTAAAACCGACCCTGAAGGTTATCTCAGAAACATTAAGCTGGCTTTTCTGCAATAACAGCGCTGCCCGTTTCAGTCTCAAGAGCCTGATGAATTCCACAGGCGATTTTCCTGTGAGTGCAAGAATCTTCTTGTAGAGCAGCGTCCTGCTCATTCCCATCTCGCTGCTAAGCTCCGCGACAGTAAAATCGGCAATCGCAATATTTTTCTCGACAACTGAGATAGCTTTCTCAAGGAACTGCTCATCAAGTGAAGTGATCTCAATTGCGCTGGGTTCAATATTCAGCTTGCTTTTGAAAAACTGCCGGATGTTTTTCCTGACTTTAACGGAATTGTCGATTTTTGAAACGAGTATCTGGAAGTTGAATGGCTTCGTAATATAATCATCCGCCCCTGCCTCTATACCTTCGATCTGCTGTTCTTCAGTGTATTTGGCAGTGAGAAGAATAAACGGAATGTGTGAAAGGGCTTTGTCATTCTTTACCTTTTTACAGAGATCAATCCCATTTAGTCCCGGCATCATAATATCGGAAAGGATCAGGTCCGGGACCGTCTTGCGTATTTTCCTCAGAGCATCGCTGCCATTCGCTGCCTCAATGATCTGATATTTCTTCTGAAGGTTTTCCTTCAGGTAAAAGCGAAGATCATCATTATCTTCTGCAATGAGGATAACAGGTTTACCGTTCTCATCAGCTGCATCACTTTTACTATCGTCCACTGAAACAGCTTGCATTAACATGGAATCTTTAATATCCCCGGCCCTGGCATCGGATATCGGTTTGCTTATTAATTCATTGTTATCCTCTGAAGGTTCTTTTTCTGTTTTGGAGAGTGACTCAATTTCCCTGACCGGAATTGAAACTGTGAAAGTACTCCCTTCCCCGGGTTCGCTTTTAACAGTTATTTCACCATCATGGAGCCTGACAAACTCATTCACCAGCGAGAGTCCGATGCCATTTCCCTGTTCAGAAAGGCCTGGCGTTTCGGCATTATATGACCTTGTAAAGAGATCGTGAAGCTTCTCGGCGGGTATCCCGATGCCGTTATCTATAACATCAATAACCACTCTTCCCTCTTTAAATTCATTTGCAGGTAGATTTGCATGAACGTCAGGCACTAGTCTGACATGCACTGACACTTTTCCATTTTCCTGAACAAATTTAAATGCGTTTGAAAGAAGATTGAACATGATCTTCTCAAGCTTATCTTTGTCAAAACTGGTGTCAAGGACATTTACTTCGGTCACGAAGTTAAGCTCTATATGTTTCTGTTGGCTGAGATCAGCGAACGAATCAACCACTTCCCTCAGGAAAGCAATAATATCTCCGTAAGAAGGTGAGTACCGGAATCCCTGCATTTCAAGCTTTCTGAAATCGAGCAGCTGGTTGACCATCAGAAGAAGTCTTCTGGCATTCTGCCTGATAAGCCTGAGGTTCTTTTCCTCAGGCTTGCCTTTCCAGACATGAATGAGATTTTCGACAGGTGATAGAATTAAAGTAAGAGGAGTCCTGAATTCATGTGATATATTCGTAAAAAACTTAAGCTTCAGCGAGTCAATCTCATGAATATGCTGCGCTTCTATCCTCTCCTGCTCTATCCTCATTCTTGTCCTTTCCCTTTTAAGAGTAAATACACGAAGGAGCACCAATATAGTTGCACCAAGCAGAATATAGAACAGGTAAGCAAACCAGCTTTTCCATAGGGGCGGCATGACTCTTATTTTAAGAACTATTTCTCCGCTGTTCCATATGCCGTTTGAATTTGTGCCGCGAAGCCTGAATCTGTAATTTCCCTGGTTCAGGTTTGAGTAGGTGGCAAAATTCTTTCTCCCTTCCGTCTTTATCCAGGAGTTGTTGAATCCTTCAAGCCTGTATGAATATTCTGTCCTTTCAGGGAAAAAATAATTCAGCGCTGCAAAATCAATTGTAAAAGAATTCTCCCGGTGGCGAAGTTTTATCTCGCTGGTATTGAAAAGGGGCTTTTCGAGAATTATCCTGTTGTTGAACTTCTCCCCTTCAGAAATAATATTATTGAAGATACGAAGTCTTGTGAAGGCCAGCCTGGTTGCAATAGTATCTTCAGTTATTTCTGCCGGATCAAAACTGTTAAGCCCGTCAGGACCGCCAAAATAGAGTATCCCCTTTCCTGATGCGGCAGCGGCAGTTTCATTGTACTCCTTCCCCTGCAATCCGTCGCTGATTGTATAATTTTTAAAATAAAATGAGAGGGAGTTATACCTTTCAGTCTGGCTGACAGTGAGCTTTGAAATACCATTTTTGGTGCTTACCCACAGATCATGATTTTTGTCTTCAAGGACTTTGAGTACGCAGGCTGAAGGCAACCCGTCGGACTCATAGAAAGATCTGAAAGTGTTGTTTTTCCTGTCCATCAGGTCGAGCCCGTGGCCGGTGCAGACCCAGAAGAAGCCACGACTGTCCTTGAAGACAGATGAGATATGATTATCGCTCACTGATGAATTATTGTTCGGGTCATTGGTATAACAAACTGAGATATTCTGGCGCGGATTAAAAAAAATCAGGCCGTTGGAAGAACTGATCCAGAGGTTTTCATTTTTGTCTGCAGTAATCGAGTTAAGATAATTGAAACAGAGAGAACTGTTCTCTGAAAGATATCTCCTGAACTTCCCTGTGCCCCTGTTGAAAAGATTCAACCCGTTGGTGAGGGTGGCGAACCAGAGATTATGACTGCTGTCTTCACAAATCCCCCAGACACTGTTGTCTGATATTGAGGTAGAGTCAGATCCGTTGTATCTGTAGACCGTGAATCTTCCGGTTTCAGGATCAAGGCGGTTCAACCCTCCCAGGTAGGTTCCGGCCCATATCTTATGTTCCGAATCTTCAAAAACCGAAACTATAATATTACTGCTTAACCCTCCCGGATATCCTGGCGACGCATTATANNCCCTTTGAATCTTCAATCACAGAGTTGACGTCATTATTTGAAAGAGAGTTTTTCTCGGAGGGATAATTCCTGATAAGCTGAAATTTCCTGATATTCTTTTTATAAAAGTCAACCCCCTTTTTAGTTGTCCCTATCCACGAAGTTCCTGATTTATCGATGTAAATGGACATCAGTCCATCGCTTGACAGTCCCCCATCGGCATAAGGTCTGTTTTTGAGGTTTGTGATGAGGAAGTCATGTTTTTCGATTAAAAAGAGCCCCTTGCCGTCAGTTGCAACCCAGATGGCTCCCACATTATCCTGGCTGATTCCGGTTATCTGCATGCCGGAGAAACTCGAATCAAGCGCCCCCTGTTTATCCTGAATCCAGGCCCTGGCCCTTATATTAAACTGACATAGGCCATAAGAATCGGCAACCCACAGGATGCCTTCTTTATCGGCAAACAGCTGCTTCACCGGGGTGCCTGCACCATGGCTGAATCTTAATGATTCAAGCTTTTCTATGGAACTGGAGCTGATGCTGTATTTAAAGATGTATCCGTTCACAGTTCCGATCCAGACTGAACCTTCATCGTCATGAGAAAGCGCGGTGATATTATTAAATAACGAAAAGCATGATTGTTCATCGAGCATGAAATGTTCAGTTGCCCTGGTAGTCCGGTTATAAAAGAACAGGCCGTTATGGGTTCCAATCCATATATTGCCTTCCGAATCTGCAGTGAGCGCTGTGATGTAATTAACATCCTGACAACCTGATTTTGCCGATCCGATAAGATTTATTCTCCTGAATCTGTATNNCTGGTGCCGAACCATAAAAAGCCGTTCCTGTCTTTAATGATGCACTTAATCCGGTTATCCGACAGCCCGTCATTTACATCAAGGTGAGAAAACACAAAACGGGCCTCCTGCGCATTAATAACCGTGAAGGAGAAAAGCAAACTGCAGAGAAGAATATTTAACCGGAATTTCCAGGTCATTTAATTATCCATTCATAAATACCGCTGACAAAATTCTTATTTAGCCTGACCTTTTATTTTTATTGCAGATGCAGGAAGAGGATTTGAACTCTCCTTCGAAACCGGCAGCCAGACCATCATCTGTCCGGGTCCCCGGTTATTCCATAGCGCATATGGGATAAGAGTAACCGGCTCTTCAGGCAACGAATCTATTTTACCGTCAAGGGTTCTTTTTGTCTGGAAGCCTTTTGTTTTTATAACTTCCGTTCCTCCAAGAAGTGACGCAATAAATTCTGCCGTTAACGGAGCCTCTTTATTTATAACAAGGTTCCGGACATTTCCATTATCATTATCAGGCCATTCTGCGCAATATATTACAGGCCCCCTTTGAACTGCAATCTTCCCTGCATCGTCCTTAACTCGTTCATCTGCAATGACTTTCCTCACCGGCATCGGGAATTCTATTTCTATCCTGTCGCCTTTCTTCCATCGCCTCTCTATTTCGGCATAACCGTTTTCAATCTCCCATTCCTTTGTCTCCCCGTTTACAGAAATCTTATATTTTTCATTCACATTATCGTCAAATTTGTAAAGCCCTCCGGGAATCGCTTCATTGAGAGCCCATCCCGGAATGCGGACCATCATCGAGAAACTGGCGCTCTTCTCAGGATTTACTGTCATCTCAACTTTCCCATCCCACGGGAAATTGGCTTTCTGCGAAATCTGAACCTTTGTCCTGCCAACTTTAATGTCTGCATTATTCGAAATGAACAGGTTCACATAAAGATCCTCATCAGTCACGGCATATATATAACCCGGAATTGCCGGAACAAAACGTGCAACATTTGAAGGACAGCAGGCACAGCCAAACCATGCGCTCCTCGCATGCTGGCCGTTTGATTCAAGAGGATTGGGATAAAAGAACCTGTCGGCCGACAGTGATACTCCGGATAACATCGAGTTATAAAGGGTCTTTTCGAGGATGTCGATATATTTTGTCTCGCCATGCAGAAGGAAGAGCCTGTGATTAGCAAAAATGTCGCCTATCGATGCGCATGTTTCGCAATAGGCCGACATGTTTGGCAGATCGTAAGGCCCTGCAAAGCCTTCATTGCCGCCAGTGGCTCCAATTCCGCCGGTGATATAAATCTTCCTGTATACAATATCCTCCCATATCCTGGTGATCGCGTTCAGGTAAGCCTTGTCATTCTCAATTGCAGCGATATCTGCCATTCCTGAATACATATAGGTAGCACGGACAGCATGACCAACAGCTTCGGTCTGGTCGATGACTTTCTTGTTTGCCTGGTTGTACGAGTCACCCTTCGGCCCACGCACATCAAGGAAAAACTTAGCCAGATCAAGGTATTTCTTCTCCCCCGTCACGCGGTAGAGCTTGACCAGTCCCATTTCAATTACCTGGTGACCCGGGTAAACCTTTTCCATGTCCCAGCCGAAATCTTTATTGACGAGATCAGCTGATTTGATCGCAATGTTGAGAAGAGTTTTTTTGCCGGTAGCCTGGTAATGGGCAACTGCCGCTTCGTAAAGATGGCCGAGATTATATAGTTCATGACTGAGGACGGAATCCTGTTCCCACCTTTTTTTTGATGCCCATTCATGAAGCCCCTTACCTCCATGCATCTCAGCTATTGTCCGGTTAGTATAGAGGTAGCCGTCCGGTTCCTGAGCCTTGCCGATCTTATATATTAAGGTATCGAGGTACGCCTCAAGCTTCGGATCCGGATTTGTCTGAAGCGAGTAACTGGCCCCTTCAATTATTTTATATACGTCAGAATCATCAAACGGGTATATAGTCTGAAATTTCCCGGTATCAAGCTTGCCGGCAATCTCAAAATTTTTGACTCTGCCGCTTGATTCACAGTAGGAAAATGCTATGGGGATCGTTACCGTAGAATTTTTCTTTATCCTTGGAGCCCAGAAGTCATCCGTCACTTTTACAGAAGTGAACGGGACAGGCTGGATCGGGTAATCAGCTGGCTTTTGTTGCGAACATCCGGAAAACATCAGGACAGGAACAGTAAATAAAATCAGGAATTTAAATAAGCTTCTCATATGGCGAGGTCATTTTCCCCTTAATCCTATTTCTTCAATTCAAGAACGACGACCGATTTTGCCGGCATTTTAACTGTCAATATTCCATCCTTAAGAGCAAAGCCGTTAAATGAAGCCGGCTTGACAGATTCTGGCTTATCAAAAGTATTGCATGCAGCCATTTCATTTGCCGTAAGAACTTCACCAGAAACCGACTTGAAGGTATCTCCGATCACAGGGCAGGTAATTATAATCTCCTTATTAGGGTTGAGGTTCGCAAGCGAAACATGCATCTTACCATCTTTGTCAATTGATGCTGAAGCTGATATGGCAGGAATTCTTCTGTCTCCTACAACATAATCTTCACACCTGAGATCGGTATTCAGAAGCTGTGCTTCCTGGTGCACACTGAACATTTTAAAAACATAATATGTGGGTGTCAGAACCATCTTGTCGTCTTTCGTGAGTATCACCGACTGAAGCACATTCACAACCTGGGCGAGGTTGGCGACTTTCACCCTGTCGGCATGCTGGTTGAAGATGTTAAGGTGAATGGCAGCTGTTATTGCATCCCTCATGGTATTCTGCTGGTAAAGGAATCCTGGATTTGTACCTGGTTCAACCTGAAACCAGTTACCCCATTCATCCACTACAAGGCCTTTGGTCTTCATCGGGTCATACCTGTCCATAATGGCTGCATGGCTTCTGATGATCCTGTCCATGTCGTAATTGAGCCTGAACGTCTCGAACCAGTCATTCTCGTTGAAAACAGTGGCGCTGCTCTTGCGATCCCAACCGCCTGGAACCGAATAGTAATGGAGTGAAATTCCCTGGAACATGCCGCGGTTCTTTGGATCTTTCATCAGGGTTTCAGTCCACTGAAGGTCATTATCGCTTGCCCCGCATGCAACACGATAAAGGCGGTTCCCCGAGAAGTCCCTGAGATATGTCGAGAATTGTCTCATAACATCACTATAGAATTCGGGAGTCATGTTTCCGCCGCATCCCCAGTTTTCGTTGCCAATGGCAAAGAATTTTACCTTCCATGGCTGTTCCTGTCCGTTTTCCTTACGTAGCCTGGTCATCGGGCTGTCAGAACCAGAGGTAAGATATTCGACCCATTCCGCCATCTCCCTTACAGTGCCAGAGCCGACATTGCCACTTATATATGCATCACATCCAGCAAGCTCTGTGAGCTTCATGAATTCGTGCGTTCCGAATGAATTGTCCTCGGTAACACCTCCCCAGTGAGTATTTATGATTGAAGGTCTCTTCTCCTTTGGCCCGATGCCGTCTTTCCAGTGATAAGTATCGGCAAAGCAACCACCCGGCCAACGGAGATTGGGTATCTTCATCTCGCGCAGGGCGAAAAGAACGTCATTCCTGATGCCGTATGTGTTTGGGATTTTCGAATCAGTGCCAACCCAGATACCACCATAGATACAGGTTCCCAGGTGCTCAGAAAAATGGCCGTATATATCCTTGCTGATCACAGGTCCTGAATGGTTGGCAACTATAACCAGCTGATTAACAGCAACCATATTTTCTTTCTGGGCATTGACAATGAATACCGCATTGAAAAGAATAAATAAAAAAATTAAAAATGATTTTTTCATAATATCTTTATTTAAATCCAATTAATATTTATCCGTATTTAATTTTTGACCCCCTTTCTTTTTCCCCCAAGGGGGAAATTAAAACTACTCCTTCCCCCTTGGGGGAAGGTTGGGTTAGGGGTTTAAAATCACATTACAAAGTTTTACAAATACCGTCATAAAGTGTTATTCCAACTTTTTTTCAATAAATGATCCGAGCTTTTTATATTTTTCAAAGAGATCGTTGTATTTCTTTACCCTGACCGGGTTTGGTTTGTATTCCTTTTCAAATCCTCCGCCCATAGCTTTCTGTGCAGCAGGCACATCTTTATAAACTCCTGCCACAACCGAAGCTGCCATTGCGGAACCCAGCGCGCATGTCTGGTCTGAGCTTGCCACTTTGATCGGCATGTTCAGAACGTCAGAAACGATCTGCATTACATAAGGATTTTTTTTAGCTACTCCGCCGATAGCGATCACGCCATCGATTCTCACTCCCTCAGAGATGAATCTTTCATTTATCATTCTCGATCCAAAAGCAGTAGCTTCGACCAGCGC
>PMBC01000066.1 GCA_003152835.1 Bacteroidales bacterium
TTAGAAGGGAATAATGAAGAGTTCAGGATATATATCAATAATATTGCTCTTATCAATCTGTTGCGGATCGTTCGGACAGTCAGGCGCTGATTCGGCAAGGATAACGCTTGGGTATCCAGTTTACAGCCAGTATATTCAGAACGGACTGTTGATAAATCCTGCGTATGCCGGTTCCCGGGAAGCATTAAGCATTGCTATATCCAGAAGGAATCAATGGATTGGCATTTCTAACGGACCTGTGCTTACTACTGTTTCCCTTCATTCGCTTATGAAAAACGACAAAGTTGCCCTGGGGCTTAAGGCCGAGTTCATGGATTACGGTGTAACCACTTCACAGAGCGTTTATGCCATATACGCATATCACATTAAGCTGGCAAAGGGGAAACTATCCTTCGGACTGAAGGCAGGTTTTGACAGNNNNTTTTCGGAGGCTTATCTGTTCCCTCATTTCTTTTCTACAGGAATATGGGCAGCGGAAAAACCCAGGCATATCATTCATTTAAAGAATATGACCTGATGTTTACGGCAGGCGGCCTTATCTCTTTTTCGCAGGATTTCAGGTTCAAACCGTCAGTTCTGCTTGATTATTCATTTCGCAACTCAGCGCATATTAACCAGCTCGATATCAACGGTAATTTCATTATAGCCGACGTGCTCTGGCTTGGCGGGTCGTACAGAACAACTGAACAGGTTGCAGTGGGAATACTCCAGGTGCAGGCGACGCCGCAGCTTATGTTCGGTGTTTCATATGATTATCCTGCAGGCAGGATGACGACATATTCCAAAGGATCCGGAGAGGTTTTTCTGAGGTATGAATTCGGTTCAAAAATAAGTGCAGCTAATCCAAGGTATTTTTAATTTATGGGGGTAAGACGTTTATATATTTTATTCATTCTGATACTTTTGGCAATGCCTGGCAGTGCCCAGGAAAAGCAACCCTCATTGTACAAGGTAACCGAATTGTCGTTTAACTCCAGCTCCTTCAATGATATAGCACCTGTAATAATCCGTGACGGAATCATGTTTTGTTCCGATAAGAGATTCAGTGGGTTCAGGGATCGCACATCATTCGAAGGCAGGCGCCTCTATAATATTTATATTGCTGTAAGGAAGGACAGTACAAACTGGAATAAGCCGGACGAAGTAAAAAGTGAAAGGACCAACCTTTTCAATAACGGGCCATTATGTTTTGCACCGGATGGTCTTACGGTTTATTTTACAAGCGATATTGAGACAGGGAAAGCTGCAAAAAAGAGAAGTTTCAAAAACCACAGCGGGATATTCATTGCCGATAAATCTGGTAACGACCTGCTCAACATACGCCCTTTCCCATATAATAATCCTCAGTACGATATAGGACAACCTTCAGTGAGCCGCGATGGCAAGTACCTTTTCTTTGCCTCCAACATGCCGGGGGGCCAGGGCAGTTCAGATCTCTACTATTGTGAATGGATTAACGGAAAATGGGACACACCAAAGAATCTGGGACCTAAAGTGAACTCGCAGGCGACAGAAAATTATCCATTCATGCATCCCTCAGGTAAGCTCTATTTTTCTTCAAACCGGCCGGGTGGTAGAGGGAAATCTGATGTCTACAGTTCAACATTGATCATGGGAACATGGGAGACTCCTGTTGCAATGCCTGACCCCATAAACTCCCAGTTTGATGATTTTGCATTTGTTGCAGACGATAATATGCAGAACGGATATTTCTCCTCGAACCGCCTGCGCAGCGATGATATATTCCAGGTCTCTTCGACTGTAATAAGAAAAACTTCCTGTGACACTCTTGTTGAAAACAATTACTGCTACCAGCTTGAGGAGGAGAATGCAGTCAAGTTTGATACGCTGCCATTCCGCTATGAATGGAAACTGGGAGATGGAGCAAAAGGAATAGGCCCAAGTGTGATACACTGCTATCCAGGCCCGGGTTCGTACCTGGTTCAGCTCGATGTAGTGAATCTCATCACCAAACAGGTTTTATATAACGAAAAAACCTATAATCTTGAAATAAAGAATGTTGAGCAGCCATATATTTCGGGTCCCGATAATGCACTGGCAGGCCAGAAACTTAGATTCAGCGCCGACAGCACGAACCTTCCAGGGTGGAATATTTCGAGGTATTACTGGAATTTTGGCGATGAATCGATTATGGTTGGCAAGGATGTCGATAAGGTATTCCAGGAGTCCGGGACATATAACATTCAGCTGATAGTAACAGCCGGTGCAGGACCGGGTGGAGTAACGCGGGAAGCATGCATATGCAAAAATATTATCATTGAAAATCAGCCGGGGAAGTGAAAATGAGTAATTTCGAAGTTTAAATGAAATTGAACAAAGACACATATATTAAATACTTCTTTTTATTGTTTCTTGGATTCATGGCACTGCCAGATATTCAAGGGCAGCCGGTTCCCGGCAAGGATGAAAATATTCCATTCCTTTGTACTTTCGGAAAACAGGGCAAAACTTCGTGGGGCGACGCTGATTTTTATTCAGTATGGTTCTTCACAGTGCCAAAGGAATACACGAAGCAGTTTTATATAAGGGTTTTTGATCCTGAGACTGGTGGCGAGAATGATGAGATACAGGGAGAATTCAACACCAGGTGCCTCTACTCCATATATGGAGGAAAAGGGGTAGACCCTGATAAAAACGAGGATTCTCGGGGAATCACCAAGGGAGTAAACTATAAAGGCGGAAACCTTCTTGCTTCAAAGATATTCGGAGGTGAAGCGAAATATGACAATAAATGGTACACTTTTGGTCCATTTAACCCGACATCAGGTGATTATAATCCAAAATGGGGTTTCATATTCAAGGTTGTCTGCGAAGGAATAAGCGGTGACGACGGTAATCTTTACAGGTATTTTATGAGCCGCGATCCTGATAATAATCTTCCAGTCGAAGGAGGAAATATTTTTACCTATAAATACACTTTCAGGATGTGGAACGACTTCAGGAGCATATCACACATTTATCCCTATATTGATACAGGTATAATCTGGGTTAAACAGAGGAATTTCGACTGGGATAATGACGGACATATACTCGTTGTGTCGAAATACAAGCAGGGTATAGATCAGAAAATTTCTGGCGAGGACAACTGGGAAGAATCAAGAGTGCCGATTGAGCAGCAGGAGATAGGATCTTCCCTCGATTTACAATTTCATAAGAAACAGGGCGAACTCGTAAAAAACAACAACGTGGTCATCATTACCGAGAACCAGCGTGGCGACGCACTGAAGTTCTTTCCATCTCCCATCGGAGGGATACCTGTCTATGTTGCAAGCATCAGGTCAAAACAAGTGCCCAAGCCTAAAAAGTAATTCTGGTTCCCATGGTAAACAAAATAAACCAGAGAATATCTTCAGGCATTATAGTATGCCTTTTATTTATTTCAGGAATCCTGAACGGGCAAGCCCTCAGGTTTAAGAATTATGGTACTGACAGTAAAATTCCCAATGGCTTTATTTATACTCTTATCCAGGGTAACAACGGTTATCTCTGGGTTGGTACCGGCACCGGCCTCTCAAAATTTGACGGGTTTGACTTTTTCAATGTAGAATTTCCTGATTCTGTACAGAGCAGATATCCTACTTCAGACCTGAAAGATAATAACGGAACGCTCTGGTTCGGCTTCAACGACGGATCAGTGTTTTATTCCCGGAATGACCAGCTTAAACCCCTTTCCATTCAAAATGCAAGAACTGTCTGCGCAATTCTCAACGGACCGGATAATTTTATCTATATAATACCCCAGGGCGGAAACATCTATAAGGTAAATCCTTTAAAGCCCGACGAAATAAGCATATATCCCATTGATAAGGAGATTAATGTGTTTTCTGCATGCTTCACCATTTCCGGGGATCTTCTTCTTGGAACACAGGAAGATATCAAGGTATGCAGTCTTACAAGCGACGCCTTAAGCATCAAAAGTACTGTCAATGGATTTAATTATTCAAACATCCTGGCTATTCACAGGATCAATAATAAGGATGATTTTCTGGTTGGAACTGACGGCAGGGGTTTGTATAAACTTACATTATCTCCTGGAGGAAATGTTGTCAAATATTTTGAAAATCACCATGAGCTTGAAAGCCTGAGCGTACAATCAATATTCAGCGATCAGGAAAATAACTTATGGATTTCCACCAACAATGCAGGGATTCTATTGTTAAGGATTTCCGAAAATTATGAATCAGTTGAGTCGGTTCATTTCATTAATAAACAAACCGGCCTGGCAGGAGATAATATCAAGCTTGTTTACCAGGATAATGAGGGCAATTACTGGATCGGATTTTCCGGTGACGGACTTTCGCTTCTCAACTCATTGGCATTAAGTTTTTATTCACCAGGAACAACTGCAGGGACAAAAAACGTTATTTACGTTAACAAGCTATACAACGATTATTTCCTGGGAACCCCTGAAGGATTTTACCTGTTTGATTTCAGCAACAATAAGGTTAAGTCATTCACCGACCTGACAAAGAAGACAGATGGTGCTGAGGTAGCTTCGTACTGTATCGACAATGAGAATAATGTCTGGATCGGAACAAAAGGCGGAGGATTGTACCTGAGAAATTACTCCGGTAACGTAAGACGATATTTCATGTCCGGCAATAAAGGAGAAGATAATATTCAGGATATTGCCGTTGACAAGAAGTATTTATGGCTTGCGACACTGAACGGAGTGGTTTTAATTAACAGGCAGACAGAGAAGGTAGATACTCTTTACAGTATAGACAATGGTCTGCCCCATAACAGTATAAATCATATTTGCCTGACTTCAACAGGAAGGGCTGCAATTGCAACCAAAACAGACCGTCTTTACCTTATCGATCCCGAAGCCGGAGTGATCATTGGAAAAGCAGTGATGTACGGCACAAGGATGAATGAAATTATCTCCATGACTGAGGGAAGTGACGGCTCTCTATGGGCAGCAACGTACGGGAACGGGATTTTTGAATTTTCAGGTGACTCTCTGAGCTCACTAAGCCGGGCCAATATGCTGTTATCGGATTATTGTTACAGCATCCTTGCCGACTCTTATAATTCTATCTGGATTGGCCATGAGAGAGGTTTTTCTGTCTATTACCGGAACAGCGGGATAATAAAAACTTTCAATACTGATTTTGCCAGGGGCGGTGCCTGCAACTCCGGAGGAATGTACCAGTCGCCCGACGGCAATATTTTTATTGGAACAACCGAAGGAGTGATAGTATATGACAGGTCTAGGGATAAAAAGAAAATTCAGGCACCTCTCAATAACATCAATTACATCACAATAAATGATATAGAATATCCCTATAAGTCATCATTTAATCTTCCTTACAGCAAGAGATATAATATTAAGGTAGGCTATACGGGTATTAGTTTCCGCGATGCTGAAAAAGTTTATTACCAGACCAGGCTTGATAATTACGATGATGACTGGACAAAACCTTCCCCGGAGAAGGAGGTGAAGTACCACCTGAGTTATGGTAATTACCGTTTCAATCTGCGATCATTCAATGATGAAGGAATGACTGACTCTTCACAGGCTTCATTTGATATATCAATTAGAAAGCCGCTTGTGAAAACATTGGGGTTTATCCTGTCGGTTTTTGCCCTCATTGCAGGAGGGACTGTTCTCTTTGTAAGGCAAAGGGAGAAAGAACATAGAAAAGAACAGGAATACCTTGAGAAAGAGCTAGCCTCGAGGACAAGTGTCGTTCTTAAGCAGAAGGGAGAGATAGAACTCCAGAATATTGAGATAACAGACAGCATAAATTATGCAAAGAGAATTCAAACCAGCATCCTACCCGATTTCAACAAGGTGAAAGAGACATTCTCGGATGCCTTCCTCTTCTTCCGTCCCCGCGACATAGTAAGCGGTGATTTCTACTGGTTCGATAAGATTGACGACAACAGGTTCATGCTTGTTTGCGCCGATTCGACAGGTCACGGGGTACCCGGAGCATTCATGTCAATGATCGGATCGACCCTTCTTCAGGATATAGTGACAAGACAGCATATTTACAAGCCATCGGAAATACTAACCAGGCTTGATAAGCAGATTTTTTCGACACTGAACCAGAATGTTGAACTTGGAGTTTCCAACGATGGAATGGACGTTATTGTTTGTGAGATTGATGTAAAAACCAGGCATATAAGATTCGCTTCAGCAATGCGCCCTGTAATCCTGGTTATGGGTAAAGAGCCATATTATATTAAGGGAAACAGGTCGTCGGTTGGCGGAGAATCTGTCATCGAAAAATATTTCGATGACCAGGAGTACTATCTGAATGAAGGAGATACTATTTATCTGTTCTCTGACGGGCTTCCAGATCAGTTTGGCGGGACCGATGGCAAGAAAATGAAGATCGCCAGGCTTAAGAAGCTTATTGAGGATGTTTCTAACTTAAAGATGTCGGGACAGAAGGAAGTTATAACCAAATTCTATGATGAATGGAAGGGAAGCTTTGATCAGGTTGACGATGTTCTGCTGATCGGAGTAAGGCTCTGATCCCTTATTCTGTATAAACACTGTTCACAGAGAGCGGGATCTCACATGTATATATAGTATCACTGTAATTATCGGCCCTGTCTTTAATATAGAACTTGTATTTTATGACATCACTGTCGGCAGGTTCGTAAAACTCATAAAAGAAGGTCACAGCTATCGTCCCCTTTAATATTTTATTCTGACCTGTTCTTTCCATATAGGGTATCCTGTAACCTGAAGGCTTCATCAGGTCATTATCAGGAACCTCTGTCATAATGCCATTTGTTTTTCGGTAAAGAGTGAAGAAAAGATTTGTTGTATCTGTTTCACCTGTTTCGGCAGCATTCAGTCCGAGATCGCCATTGCCATCTTCAAAATAGAACTTCAGCCTGCCCCCTTTGCAATTGTTGAAAAGGATATCAGTGGTGTCAAAAACTGCAAAACTGGTAAACTTAATATAAGGCGTTTCGGGCAGCTGAACTATTTTATGGCATGAACCGAGCATCAGCGCCATAAGAATTAATACCGAAAACTTTAATTTTCTCATAACTTATACTCTAATAGACAACCTGCGCACAAAAATCACACCAAAACAGGTTATTTTTTTCTGAAAAATATCTTAATTGGAACACCTGTAAACTCATACTTTTCCCTCATCCTGTTTTCAATATATCGTCTGTAGGGCTCTCTGACGTATTGCGGAAGGTTGCAGAAAAATGCAAAGGCGGGCGTATGAATCGGCAATTGCGTTACATATTTAATCTTAACATACTTCCCTTTCAGGGCCGGCGGAGGTATCTGCTTAACAATTTCAAGCATGACCTCATTAAGATCAGAAGTAGGTATTTTGCGTGTCCGGTTCTTGTTTACCATCTCAATCAGCTCAAGTACATTATATATCCTCTGCTTGTTGATGGCAGAGATAAAAAGTATAGGATAATCAGTAAACGGTGCAGTCTTATTCCTTATTTCCTTCTCAATGATTTTGGAAGTGTTATTTTCCTTTTCGATCAGGTCCCATTTATTCACAAGGATGATCAGTCCCTTGCTGTTTTTCTGGATCAGCGAAATGATATTCAGATCCTGGGCCTCAATTCCCCTTGTTCCATCAATAAGAAGAAGGCATATGTCTGAGTTCTCAATAGTTCTTACTGCCCTCATTACAGAATAGAACTCAACATCCTCGCTTACCTTTCCCTTTTTTCTTAGTCCTGCCGTATCGACGAGTAAAAAATCATGCTGGAATTTGTTATACCTAGTATAAATTGAATCCCTTGTTGTGCCAGCGAGAGGGGTGACAATATTTCTTTCTTCGCCAAGCAGTGAGTTAACCAGTGATGATTTTCCCACATTCGGTCTGCCGACAATGGCTATCCGGGGCAGTTCAGGAACCTCATCAGGTATCTGCACGGGTAAGTTCTCCACAATATTGTCGAGCAGATCGCCAGTTCCGCTTCCATTAATTGAGCTTAATGCGAAATAATTGCCGAGCCCCAGAGAGTAAAATTCATTTGCGTCCAGAAGCCTTGCATTGTTGTCGACCTTATTGACGACAAGAATAACTTTCCTGTTAGCCTTCCTGAGCATTCCAGCCACCGATTTGTCCAGCTCATGAATGCCTACGGTAACATCCACCATGAAAAGTATTATATCTGACTCCTCAATTGCCAGGAGAACCTGCTTGTTTATCTCCTCCTCAAATATGTCTTCAGAATTCTCGACATACCCGCCTGTATCAATAACTGAAAAGTCGATGCCGTTCCAGTTGCATGTACCATAATTCCGGTCACGGGTAACGCCGCTCGTTTCGTCAACTATCGCATCCCTCGAATCAGTAAGCCTGTTAAAGAGTGTCGATTTCCCAACATTGGGTCTTCCTACTATTGCAACTATTCTGCTCATTATTAACGTGCTGTCATTTTAACGGTAGCCGAACCGTTTTAGTATTGCCGGCTTGTTTCTCCAGTCTTTTGTTACCTTCACATAAAGTTCAAGAAAAACCTTTTTGCCAAAGAAATCTTCCATGTCGAGTCTTGCCTCGGTCCCTACTTTCTTGAGCATTGATCCCTTATGACCTATAATAATCCCTTTCTGGCTGTCGCGTATTACGTGGATAATCGCCCTTATTTTATTAATTGAAGGTTCATCTTTAAAACTTTCAATTTCTATTTCAACAGAATAAGGTATCTCTTTTTTATAATTGTTCAGGATCTTTTCGCGAATGATCTCAGATGCAAAAAAACGTTCGTACCTGTCAGTGAGCTGATCCTTCGGGAAATATGGCTCTCCTTCGGGGAGCTTGTCAAGTATTGCACTAAGCAGGGTTTCGAGGTTGAACTTTAAAAGCCCTGAGACTGGTATCACAGGAGAGCCCGGAAATGCATCATGCCACTTTTCTACAATTTTCTCCAGTGCGTCCTGGTTGGTGAGATCTATTTTATTAATGGCAATAATCACAGGTATTCCGGAGGCTTTGATCCTTTCGGTATACTCTTTTTCCGAAAGGGGGACCGATTTAGCATCAGTTACATACAAAATAACATCAGCATCGTGGAGGGCGCTGTTTACAAAGCCCATCATTGCCTCCTGCAGCTTATACTCGGGTTTCAGTATACCGGGAGTATCAGAGTAGACTATCTGGAAATCTTCTCCATTTACGATACCCATTATGCGATGCCTGGTTGTCTGCACCTTGGAAGTGATTATTGATAGCTTCTCACCTACAAGCGCATTCATAATAGTAGACTTCCCGACATTGGGATTACCAAGTATATTTACAAACCCTGCTTTGTGATTCATTGTACCAGATTAAAAAGCTCCGCGTTTAAGCATGCTGATCTCCTTTTCCGACAGGAATCTCCATTTTCCCCTGGGAAGATTCTTTTTGGTGAGCCCTGCAAAATATACCCTGTCGAGTTTTTTGACTCTGTATCCAAGAGCCTCGAACAATCTTCTTATTACCCTGTTCTGACCTGAATGGAGCTCAATACCGATTTGAGTTCTGTCTTCCGGATCAGCATAAGATACAGCATCTGCGACTACAAGTTCATTGTCGAGATTAATGCCTTCGGTAAGTTTGAAAAGGTCATTTTTCGCTACCGGCGTTTCAAGAAAAACATGGTATATCTTTCTCCTGTTATATTTAGGATGTGTAAGTTTCCCGGTGAGGTCGCCGTCATTAGTGAGAAGAAGGACACCTGTAGTCTCCTTATCAAGTCTTCCCACGGGGTAAACTCTTTCGGGACAGGCATTCCCAATAAGATCAATGACAGTATGCTCGGCATGGGGATCTTCAACTGTGGTCACATATCCTTTGGGTTTATTCATCAGGATATATACCTTTTTCTCGGATGAAAGTTTCTTCCCTTTATAACGGATGTCATCGCTGTATGTAACCTTTATCCCCATGTCAGTAACCTGCTTGCCGTTAACTGAAACGAGCCCTTTGCTTATCAGTTCATCAGCTTCGCGTCTTGAGCAAACACCACTGTTTGCAATGAAACGGTTAAGACGAATGTTCCCTGACTCTGTTTCGGGTTGCTTTGGCATATTTTTACCCGTCTTGCCGGATGAGCTCTTACCTGATTTGCCATGATGCTCAAATCTGCTTTCTTTTCCTCTGAAACTGCCTTTGGGCCTTCGGTTTTCCATATAATTCAGTAAATCAGCGTGCAAAGGTACTATTATTTGGCGATTTATGGTTTAATGATTTTTTTGCACCTTTGTGTCACTAAAAAAATGAGAAAAATGACCTTAATTAAATCGATTTCCGGTATACGGGGAACAATAGGAGGTAAACCGGGAGAGAGTCTGTCACCGGTAGATATTGTGAAATTCAGTGCAGGTTACGGCACATGGATCAGGAAAGGGAAGAAGGGGAAAATAAATATTGTAGTCGGACGCGATGCAAGGATATCCGGTCCAATGGTCAGCAGCCTGGTTATTATGACGCTTCGCAGCATGGGGATTAATGTAAGGGACCTCGGGCTTGCCACTACTCCGACTGTGGAACTTGCCGTTACCGGGACAGGCTCAAACGGTGGAATTATAATAACAGCCAGTCATAACCCTGCCAACTGGAATGCCCTGAAACTGCTAAATGAAAAAGGTGAATTTCTTTCAGCATCTGATGGGAATGAAGTACTTAATATCGCAGAGAAGGAGAAGTTTGAGTTTGTTGCTGATGATTGCAAGGGGACTATAAAAAAAGACAATACATGGGGGGAAAAGCATATAGATAAGATACTTAATCTCGACCTGGTCGATGTTGAAGCAATCAAAAAAGCTAAACTGACTGTCGCTGTGGACTGCATTAATTCAGTTGGTGGAATAATCTTACCTGGATTGCTGCATTCACTTGGGGTTAAGAAAGTGATCGGGTTAAACGATGTTCCGGATGGTAACTTTTCCCATAATCCCGAACCACTGGCTGAAAACCTCAGGGAAATATCAGCTTTGGTGCCGGGGAAGAAAGCTGATCTGGGCTTTGTGGTTGATCCCGATGTTGACAGGCTGGCTATTATTTGTGAAGACGGAACAATGTTTGGTGAAGAGTACACCCTGGTGGCTGTTTCTGATTATGTCCTTTCAAATAAAGGGGGATCTACAGTGTCAAATATGTCATCAACAAGGGCATTGAAAGATGTGACAGAAAATCATGGATGCAAATACTATTCTTCAGCAGTTGGAGAGGTCAACGTAGTTGCTGAGATGAAGAAAAGGAAGGCAGTAATTGGCGGTGAGGGTAATGGCGGAGTGATTTATCCTGAACTCCATTATGGACGCGATGCCCTGGCAGGTATTGCTTTATTCCTGACATATTACGCCAGGACAGGGGTGAAATGCTCTTCTTTGCGCAGCAAATTTCCTGAATATATAATTGCCAAAAAGAAAATCGAGACTGGTCAGGAAACAGATTTCAAAGCTGTTATGAATGATATAAGAAATGAATTTCGCGGTAATGACATTGATGAGAGGGATGGTATGCGAATTGACCTTTCATATGGCTGGGTACAGGTGCGCAAATCAAATACAGAGCCCATTATAAGAGTATATGCTGAAGGTAAAACAAGAAAGGAAGCTGAAGAACTCGCTGAGAAGGTTATCAAAATTGTTAAAAAGCACTAATTTTTTTCATTTTTTCATGGTTGAGGAATAAAAAGAGCGGGACAGGTGTCTTAAGGACATAAAGGCTAAAATCAGCAGATGTTAAATATTGTTAAGGATAACTTATAAAGAATCCCTTTTAAATACTTTTGTGACAGTTTCTTGAAAATAATAATACGTAAAATATCCATGAAGAAATCAGTTATTATTACATCAATTTTAGTTGTTGTTGCAATCATAATCTTGATTGTAATCGGAAAGATCTCCTCAAAGAAAGATATGCTTAATCTGTATGTTGACGCCAGGAAAGGGGAGTTTGATATTATTGTGACGACAACCGGTGAATTGCAGGCCGAAAAATCAACCGATATTATCGGGCCTGAATTTTCACAGAGCAGGAATATACGGGCGATGGATATCAAGATAACGGACATGGTTCCTGAAGGAACTGAGGTAAAGGCCGGCGATTATGTTGCAACACTTGACCGTACTTCATTTGACAATAGTCTGAAAGATGAACTTGAAAGACTCACAACAGCTGAAACGAATCTCGAGGTCAAAATCCTTGATACGGCTGTTACATTAAGCAACCTTCGCGACAACATCAAGAACCTCAGATTCTCGGTGGAAGAAGCCGGCATCACTCTTCAGCAATCAAAATTTGAGCCCCCTACCACAATCAGGCAGGCTGAAATATCACTCGACAAGGCAAACCGTTCCCTTGAACAGTCAGTAAGAGGCTATGCACTAAAGGTTGAGCAGGCACGATCCGATATGAGAACAATGAAGACAAACATGGTCGAAGAACGGCAGAGAGTAGCAGATCTGCAGGCAGTTCTCTCCAAATTTATCATATCTGCCCCATCATCAGGAATGGTTATATATAAGAGAGACAGATCGGGAGCAAAAAGAAAGGTTGGCTCATCCATAAGCCCGTGGGACAATGTTGTTGCCACACTTCCCGACATGACAAGCATGATCTCCAAGACCTACGTCAATGAGATTGACGTAAGCAAAGTAAAAACCGGGCAGAAAGTCGAGATCCTGGTAGATGCTTTCCCCGAAAAAAAATATTCAGGTGTTGTGACCAGCGTTGCCAATATTGGCGAACAACTCCCGAATGCAGATGCCAAAGTTTTTGAGGTGCAGATTAAAGTCGACCAGTCAGATCTGGTATTGAGGCCGTCAATGACTACCGGTAATAAAATTATCACTCAGACTATTAGCAATGTCACCTATGTGCCGCTTGAAAGCGTCCAGACAGGAGCTGACAGTATACCTTTCATTTATCTTAAGAACGGGAGCAGGCAAGTTGTAGTTCTTGGAGAGTCAAATGAAAATAATGTCGTTATTGAACAGGGAATTGAGCCTGGCGCGATAATCTATCTTAATACACCCGTTAACCCTGAAAAATTTACCAAGCTTCTTGGGCAGGACCTTATCTCTGTGATTAAAGAAAAGGCAAAAGCCAAAAAAGAGGCTGAAAGGAAAGCCAACGAAGCTGCTAGCCAGGGATTTGATAACAGGGGAGGAATGATGAACATGACTGGCGGAGGAATGGGTCAGTTCCCCAATATGGGTGGTGGAAATACGCCTCAGGGAGTGGGTGGCAGTAATACGCCTCAGGGAATGGGTGGCGGTAATATACAGCAGGGAATGGGTGGCAGGACTATGGATACAGCAGCAATGAGGAAAATGCGCCAGAGATTCCAGAACATGTCCCCAGCCGAGAGAGACTCATTAAGACGTCGTTTTAACAGGCAGGGAAACCAGCAGGGCGGGCAACGCCAGTTTAACCGTAACGGAGGAACACGACAGAACAATCAGCAGACACAGCAGACAGAACAGCCATCCAATAACAGGTAACCTAAAACAGGAAATAAAATGTTCAAATTTATCTTAAGATATTTCCACGACATAGAGATTGCGGTTGAATCGATCGTATCAAATAAGCTGAAATCGATGCTTACTGCCCTCGGTATCATTTTCGGTGTTGCTGCGGTTATAGCGATGCTCGCAATTGGAAAGGGTGCAAAACAGGAGATCATGGAGCAGATGAAAATGGTCGGGGTCAACAATATCCTTATCAACCCTATCGTCCAGGATAAATCTTCCTCATCGGAAGAAGGCGAAAAACAATCAAAGAAGTTTTCAAGGGGGTTGAGCATGCTTGATGTAGATGCAATCCGGGAGACTCTTCCCTCAGTAAAAAGAATAAGCCCTGAGATTTCATTCAACTCCACAGCAATGATGAACGGGGTAAAGTATACTGCAAAACTTGTTGGTGTATCAAACGATTATTTCTACCTCTACAACCTTCCTCTGGTTTCAGGTTCCATTTTCAATTTTTACCAGGAAGAGAATGGGATTCAGGTGTGTATAATCGGCGCAAATATAAGAGCCAAATTCTTCAGCCAGGTTGATCCTATCGGACAGTATATTAAATTCAATGGAATATGGCTCAAGGTCATCGGAGTTCTTCAGAAAACCACTGTGAGCCTCACTGGCTTCGAAGAAAAGGGTGTAAATGTTTACAATGACAACATTTATATTCCTATCCAGACAATGCTTCTCAGGTATCAGAACAGGGCCCTTGTAAATACAAAACTGGTATCTGAAGCTACAAGCAACGTCTTTATCATGAGTGGCGGACCGGGAGGAGGAGGTATGTCCCGGATAATAGTAAGCAGCTCAGATGCAAGCACTGATGCCGAGACCAATTATAACCAGCTCGACAGAATTGTGGTACAGGTAAATGAAACAGAACAGATAAACCCTTCTACTGAAATATTGAGCAGGATGCTTATGAGGCGTCATACCAATGTCAAGGATTTTGAGATTACAGTTCCCGAGCTTCTGCTGAAACAGCAGCAAAGGACAAAAGATATATTTAACATAGTTCTTGGTGCAATTGCAAGTATCTCACTCATAGTAGGCGGTATTGGCATCATGAACATCATGTTTGCTTCGGTTATGGAAAGAATCAAGGAGATCGGAACCAGGATGGCAATCGGCGCAAAGAAAATGGACATTGTAGTCCAATTCCTTGCTGAGGCTGTTCTTATAAGCGTTACCGGCGGTTTTATAGGCATTTTCCTTGGTGTTATTATGGCCAAGTTGATCGAGCAGATAGCAGGCATTACAACAATAATTTCTTTTTTCTCAATTTTTGTTGCTTTCGGAGTATCCGCTGCAGTCGGCGTAATTTTTGGCTATTCACCAGCCAAACGCGCATCAGAAAGAGATCCAATAGAATCATTACGTTATGAATAAAATGTTCACGATGAAAAAAACACTAATACTTTTAGTTATATCTGCCTTCCTGTTTTCTTTTCAGAGAAGTGCTGCGCAGGAAATTAAAAGACTGACCTTCGATGAGGTAATAAAACTCTCTGATGATCAATCGCCTCAGGCCCTGATAGCAAAACATAGGTTTCGTGCCAGTTACTGGCAGTACAGGACTTATGTTGCACAGTACAGGCCAGCCCTGACCCTTAGCGGAACAACCCCTGATTACAGTACTGCATATACAAGGGTTTATACCGGTGGTCAGTGGGAATACATACCTACAAACATGCTTCAGAATATCGGAGCTCTTTCGCTTGCCCAGAATATTGGTTTTACAGGCGGATCTGTTTCTCTTGAATCAGATCTGACTTTGCAGAATGACTTCGCTGCGACTCCAAATACAAGAAAATATATAAGTGTTCCGGTGAGTGTAAGGCTCAACCAGCCAATTTTCAGATACAATTCACTTAAGTGGCAGAAGAAAATTGAACCGCTGAAATATGCAACTGCCAAAAAGACTTTCCTGTCAAATATAGAGGGAGTCCACCAGATGGCAGTCCAGTATTTCTTTTCGCTCGCCCTGGCACAGATTAACAAGCAGATAGCCGTGATGAACCTTTCGAATGCTGATACACTTTACAGGATTGCGGATGGACGTTACAAACTCGGAACAATTGCCGAAGATGATCTTCTGCAGATGCAGCTTTCTTATCTTAATGCCGAAACAGCAAGAAAACAGGCCGATATGAACCTGCGTGACAGGGAAATCAGGCTCAGATCATTCCTGGGATTTAACGACCAGGTAAGGCTGGAGCTGATAATACCCGATGTCATCCCGGCGATCCAAGTTGAAATGCAGGAGGTGCTTGATCTTGCAATGGCCAATAACCCTGATTTAATGAATCAGCAGCTTACCCTTCTGACTGCTCAGAGTAGTGTTGCCCAGGCAAAAGCTGAAAAGGGGCTAAATGCGAACCTTATCGCGAGCTTCGGTTTGCAGGGAAAGGATCCTGATTTCACTACTGCCTATACAACTCTTAACAGGAATCAGGGTGTCAGGGTCGGATTTACACTTCCTATTCTTGACTGGGGGCTTGGTCGCGGAAAATACAAGATGGCACAGTCGAGCCTTGAACTTGCCCAGGTACAACAACAGCAAGCACTTATCGACTTTCAGCAAAATCTTTACCTCGATGTCGAGCAGTTCAATCTGCAGAAGGATCAGGTTGCTATTGCAGCAAAATCAGATACTGTTGCAGCAAGAATGTATGAAGTAACTAAGCAGCGGTTCCTGATCGGGAAAATTGCCATCCTTGACCTGAATAATGCTGATACCAAAAAAGACCAGAATAAGCGTGCATATTTACAGGAATTGCAGAATTACTGGGATTTTTTCTATAACATACGCGTGCTCACTCTATACGATTTCCTGAATAAGAAACCACTGGAAACGGATTACGAAAATCTGCTTCAATAAACATGACTTTCATTTTTAAAAAGGCTGGATAGGGGTATTCAGCCTTTTTTTTATAAAAATTTAATATATTTGCGCCTCGATAACTAAGAATCTTAAATAATTACAGGATAATTCAAAAGAAAAGAAATGCAGAACAAAGCAGCTATTATCATTCTGGCAATTGCATTAGCAGTGGTATCTATATACCAGCTTTCATTTACAGGTGCAACATACAAAGTTAAAAAGGATGCAAGAGAGTTTGCAAAAGGTGACCTGGTAAAAGAATCTCATTACCTCGATTCAATAGGGACTCTCACAAAGGATCAGTGGAGCTTTCTCGGCAATACTTTCAAAGACTGCCAGAAGAAAGAGCTAAACCTCGGACTCGACCTTAAAGGAGGAATGAACGTCATCCTTGAAGTCTCGGTCGAAGACGTTTTAAAGGCTCTCTCAAATTATAGCACCGACAAAACATTCAATACTGCACTTGCCCGAGCAAAACAAATGCAGACATCAAGCCAGGCAGATTACCTGACTCTCTTCGGAAGAGCATTCCAGGAGATTGACCCTAATGCAAGGCTGGCAGCTGTCTTTGGTACCGTGGAACTGAAAGAAAAAATCAACTTCAATTCGACCAACTCAGAGGTTCTGAAAGTCCTCGAAGAGGAGGTCTCATCTGCTATTGATAACTCATTTAATATCTTGCGAACCAGGATTGACCGTTTCGGTGTTATATCCCCCAATATTACAAAGCTTTCAACCAAGGGAAGGATACTGATTGATCTTCCGGGACAGAAAGACCAGAAACGTGTTCGTGAGCTTCTCCAGGGAACAGCAAACCTTGAATTCTGGGAGACTTATGAAAACAGCGAAATAATAGGTTACCTCACTGCTGCGAATAATATACTGAAAGAGATGAAAATTTCAACTCAGAAAGCAGAAACAGCACCGGCAGCCGGAGCAATTACAACTACGTCCGATACAACAAAAAAATCTGATCAGGCGCTTCTTGACCTGATCGGTAAAGATACTACTAAGAGTACAGGAGCTGGCACACGTGAACAGTTCAACATGGAGAACCCGTTATTCGGCATACTTAATCCGAGGGTTGACGCACAGGGCCAGCCGGCACCTTCAAGTATGGTCGGACTCGCTAGCGGAAAAGATACTGCAAAGGTCAACAGCTATCTGAAGATTACCCAGATAAAGGCACTCTTCCCACGCAATCTTAAGTTTGCATGGAGCCAGAACCCCTACAAGTATGATCCTACAAAAACGATGTATGAACTCCATGCGATAAAGATCACCACACGCGACGGAAGAGCTCCGATGACTGGCGATGTTGTCACATCATCAAGGCCTACAACAGGTATCACGGGTGGTGAGGTAAAGGTAGATATGACAATGAATGCCGAAGGTTCAAAAACCTGGGCAAGAATGACCCGCGAAAACATAAATCGCTGCATTGCAGTTGTACTTGATGGTTATGTCCGTTCTTATCCAAGGGTTATAAATGAGATCACCGGCGGGAACACTGAGATTACAGGCGATTTTACAATTGACGAAGCCACCGACCTCTCTAACATACTTAAATCAGGGAAGATGCCGGCACCCGCAAGGATTATATCAGACACCGTTGTCGGACCAACCCTTGGCGCTGAAGCAATAAATTCAGGTTTTGTGTCATTTATAATTGCGTTTGCTCTTGTTCTGGCATTTATGATATTCTATTACAGTAAGAGTGCCGGAACAATTGCTAACATTGCCCTGATTACCAACGTGTTTCTCCTTTTTGGCGTTCTGGCTTCACTGAATGCCGTACTTACTCTTCCAGGTATCGCCGGTATGGTTCTCACTATGGGTATGGCTGTTGATGCGAACGTTCTTATCTATGAGCGAATCAGGGAAGAGCTGCGGGCCGGGAAGGGAATTAAGCTTGCAATTGCCGATGGTTACAGACATGCTTATTCTGCAATTATCGACTCAAACGTTACAACAATTCTGACAGGGATCGTCCTTTATCTTTTCGGACAAGGCCCGATAAAAGGGTTTGCCACAACACTGGTAATAGGTATTCTAACGTCAATGTTTACATCAATATTCATTACAAGGCTCATCTATGAGTCTCTTCTTAAAAGGAATGCCAATCTTACATTCTCAATAAAGATTACTGCCAATGTGTTTAAAAACACGCATATTGATTTTATCGGTATTAGAAAATACTTCTATGCAGGTTCAGCAGTGATCCTGCTGGCAGGAGTTGTCTCATTATTCGTCAGGGGGCTTAATCCCGGTATAGATTTTACAGGAGGCCGTTCCTATATTATCAGGTTCGATAAACCGATTATTACTGAGGAAATAGCAAAAGATCTTAACGCATCATTCGGAGAGCTTCCTCAGGTTGTGACCTTTGGGAGCAACAACCAGATTAAAGTGATTACCAAATATAAGATTAACGAGACAGGCGTTGATGAAGAGGTACAGACAAAGCTATATAACGGCCTTAAAGGTTACTTAAGTTCGAACGTTACCAAAGAAGAATTCATTTCTGATTATGTTAAGAGCTCTGAAACTGTTGGTCCTGTGGTAGCTGCCGATATCAAGATCAATGCTTTCTTTGCGGTAGGTATAGCGCTTATCCTGATATTCCTGTACATTTTCATGCGATTCAGATACTGGCAATATGGATTCGGTGCAGTGATGTCATTATTTCATGATACGCTGCTCGTAATTGGGGTTTATTCAATATTCTGGGGTATTATGCCCTTCTCCATGGAAATTGACCAGGCATTTATTGCGGCAATACTTACTGTAATCGGATTCTCAGTGAACGATACAGTGATTGTATTTGACAGGCTCAGGGAATATATTCCGTTATATCGCAAACGGCCCCTGAAAGAAGTTCTCAATATGGCAATAAACTCAACACTGAGCAGAACAATAAACACTACGCTGACAGTGATACTGACAATAGTTGCAATGTTCATCTTTGGAGGTGCAGTGATCCGCGGATTCATGTTCGCCCTTCTGGTAGGGATCGGAACAGGAGTATATTCATCTGTTTTCGTAGCTACTGCGCTTATGTACGATACAAGCAAGAAAAAAGGTGATGAACAGGAAGTTGTAGCCCCGGTGAAAGCTTAAGATTCCTTATGAAATTAATATAAGAGGCTGTAGTTGAATACAGCCTCTTTTTTTATTCCATACTATTTTGTTATAATGAATATCCTTAAACTTTTCTAACTTTACATCCGGGAAAAACAACTCTAATCAGGAGGGTTTTATGAGTGGACAGGAGATATTTGTAATAATAATTGTAGCTCTTCTTCTTTTCGGCGCAGATAAGCTGCCCGAGATCGCAAGAAGCCTGGGTAAAGGCATGCGCGATTTTAAAAAAGCCACTGACGATATCAGGCGTGAGCTGGAAGACAGCACAAGCGAAATCAGAAAAGATTTTAATGATGTGGCCGGTTCAATCAAAACCGATGTGACGGATATCTCAAATAATATCACTAAGAATGTCAATGAGGCGACTGACAGCATCAAGAGCAATCTGAACGACGTATCCAAGGATATCAAGAGCGATGTGAAAGAGAAGTCTGACCCTTACAAATACGACTATACCGACTGACCATCACCAGGCACAACTTTTATGGACATTTAAAGAAATCCCTTAATAATATCCGCAGATTTTTATGATCAGAACAGAGGGAATAACCAAAGCTTACGGAGACCTGAAGGTTCTTAAGGGAATTGATATCGATATTAATGACAGGGAGGTTGTCTCAATTGTAGGAGCCAGCGGTGCTGGTAAAACTACGCTTCTTCAGATAATTGGCACTCTGGATAAACCCGACAACGGGACAATCCATTATAATGAGATGGATATCAGTCGTCTTAAAGGAAAATCTCTGGCCACATTCCGCAACAACAACATCGGTTTTGTATTTCAGTTTCACCAGCTGCTACCAGAGTTCACTGCCCTTGAGAATGTCTGTATCCCTGCATATATTGGCGGAAAGAGCAAGGCGGAAGCTGAAGAAAAGGCTGCTGAACTGCTTGGCTTTCTAAACCTTTCCGACAGGCTTGGGCACAAACCTTCTGAGCTTAGCGGCGGAGAACAACAGCGTGTTGCAGTTGCCCGGGCCCTGGTAAATAATCCATCTGTCATCCTAGCTGATGAACCATCCGGCAATCTTGACTCGGAAAACAAAAATGAGCTTCATAAACTCTTCTTCAAGCTAAGGGATACTTTCGGTCAAACAATCGTAATTGTAACCCACGACAGGCAGCTGGCAAATATGTCGGACCGCATTCTCCAGATTAAAGACGGACTTATTGTAAATGAGTCGTAAGAGGTCATACAACGGCATTCCTGCCGGGGAGATGAAGCTTTTTCTTGAAGAAAAATACCTTCAGTTTAATAATACTTCATTCATTTCGCCTGATCCGGTTTCAATACCTCACATGTTTTCCGATCTGCGCGACAGGGAAATATCCGGCTTCCTGACTGCGACAATAGCATGGGGCAGAAGAGACCTTTTTCTGAGGTGTGCAGAAAAGCTTATGGATTTAATGGGCTATGCTCCATATGAGTTTTTGATGAGCGCAGGTGAAGAAGATCTTGAGCGATTCAGTGATTTCATTTACAGGACTTTTAACGGAACCGATTGTAAATATTTCATGGCAGCGCTGAAACATTTATATGGCTCCTATGACAGCCTGGAGGATATTCTTTTGGAGGGGATGCAGAAGAGTGGGTCACTGAAGGATGGCATGTCCTGGTTCCGCACCAGGTTTTTCGACCTGCCGCATGAAAAGAGGAGTGAAAAACATTTCGCTGATGTAAGGAATGGCGCAGCAGCCAAGAGACTGAACATGTTCCTCAGATGGATGATTAGGAAGGACAACCACGGCGTCGATTTCGGCATCTGGAAAAGAATAGATCCGGCAATGCTGTATATTCCACTTGACTTGCATTCAGGAAATACTGCCAGAAAATTAGGACTTCTGAAAAGAAAAATGAATGACTGGAAAGCTGTAGAGGAACTGACAGCAGTTCTACGCGAGTTTGACCCTGCTGACCCGGTAAAATACGATTTTGCGCTCTTTGGCCTTGGAGTGAATGAAAAATTCTGAACTTAATTATGGCGAATAATTACTTCAAATTCAAGCAATTCACAATTTTTCAGGACAAATGTGCCTTTAAAGTAGGGACAGACGGGGTTCTGCTCGGTGCTTATGCAGATGTTTCGTCGGCAGGGAAGATCCTGGATATAGGCACCGGTACAGGACTGATTGCCCTTATGCTTGCCCAGAGATGTGAGGCAATCATTACTGCAATAGAACCGGACCAGGAATCATTCAACCAGGCTTGCACTAATATTGAAGGAAGTAATTGGAAAGATCGTATCAAAGCACATAGCATTTCACTTCAGGATTTCTTCCCCGGAGATGATAAATTTGACCTTATCATAACAAATCCCCCATATTTTACTGATTCATTGAAGAATCCGGATCCTGGAAAAGCCGCAGCCAGGCATAATTTTCTGTTAGGGAATGATGATTTACTTTCAGGAACCCGACGGCTTTTATCAGAAGATGGGAAATTTCAGATCATACTTCCATATCCTGAAGGCAATGTTTTTATAGCAGCGGCAACGGGATTCGACTTATATTGCAACAATATACTTAAAATCAAACCACTGCCAACCAGTGAGATAAGAAGGATGGTACTGACATTCAGCCATGAAAGGAAAAAAGTGTCTGAAAAATATCTGACCATAGAACATGGGAAACGCCATGAGTTCACAGAAGAGTACATTAATCTTACAAGGGATTTTTATCTGAAATTTTAGTATGAAGTTTATAATATTCTTTTATTACACAGAGAGACACAAAGAATTCACAGAGGTTCACAGAGTAAATCAAACAATTATGTATTGCTCATTGTTAATTTTTCTTTTACTTTCTCTGTGGCTCTCCGTGCCTACTCTGTGGTTCTCTGTGTAATGTTCTTCAATAGATTCTTAAAAAATCATTTCACTTTCCGGAAGGCCCCATTCTTCTTTCATCTCAATTCCGAGAGTCGAAAGTTCTTTAAGAACAGGATTATAAATTTCCGGTACAACCGGCCTGTAAACTCCTTTCAGAATCAGTTTCTTCTCAAGTATTAGTTTAACTGCTATAGCTGCTGGCAGCGCTACTGTTCTGGCAATGGCCGTATTGGAGGCTGGCGATCCGAAATCGATCAATGATGACTTAATCACTTCCTTTTTACCATCAGGATATGAAGCCAGGAAAATATGCTGCATCGCAACCATATCTCTTTCATTTTCACCTAGAGGCATGCGGCTTATCATCCGGTCGGAAGTAATTTCATAAGGTGTTGTCTCGTTGTAACTTAGCTTTTCACTGCTGAAAAAACCAAGCCATTCAAGTGATTCCATTGCCGTTGATTTTTCTGAAATCCCAAGCTTCACTGCAATATTCCTTTTTAAGTTTGTAATACCTGAGCCTGTCCTCTCTGCAAGAAATTCAGCATAACTCATTCCGCCGTAATCATTCGGAGCATCATCGAGCATGTTTAATCCTTTCATGGCATCCAGGGTCTCGCACCACCCCTTGTACCTGAAAGTTCCGCGGTACATTGTAGATACTTCAGGAATATCATAGATATCCGAATAACTGATAGAGTCCCTGTTTGGGTAAACTTCAAGATCACCGATAGACGGGAAATTAAATGTGAATCTGTCTTTGAAGAGATCAGACGGTTCAATATAAATTCTCCTTCCTTTTTTAAGGTAGAGAGCGCTATTCATGCTGGCGAGTACAACCCCCCGGGGACTCCATGTAAATTTATAGCCAAGCGGATTCCCTGCTGCCTCGCGAGCCGGCAGTGCCCCGCAGAGTGAGTAAAACTCTTCTACTTTCCCGCCTTTGCCGTGAATATGGTCGATGATCTTCATAGCCGACATATGATCAATACCCGGATCGAGACCGATCTCATTAAGAAGGATCACTCCGGCTTTTTTTGCTTCAGGATCAAGAGCCATCATTTCAGGCTGAACATAAGAGGCCGTGACCAGCGGCTTTTTATATTTCAGGCAGACTCTTGCTACATCTGTATGGAATTTATAAGGAAGAAGAGAAACGGTGATATCATATTCATTTACAAGCTTTTTTAGTGTTTCTGTGTCATCCATTGACCAGTCCAGCGAATTTCCCAGACGATTGCTATTAATCATTTCATCGGCTCTCTCTTTCATCGGCGAAGCGATCATCAGGCTGAATCCTTTTCCAAGCAAGTATTCAACCATCGGTTTGGCGATCAGACCTGCGCCAAGTATCAGGACTTTTTTCATAATCAATTCAAAATTAAGTATAGCAAGGTAACAAATCCGGGCGACTCAAAATATGATTATCTTTGTTAATGAACGACAAACTTTAATACCAAGTCTCCGCTATCCCCACCTTATGACTGAAAACCAGAAGTATGTTGAGACACCGCTGATGAAGCAGTATTACAGCGTCAAGGCCAAGCATCCTGACGCCATTCTGCTTTTCAGAGTTGGTGATTTTTATGAGACTTTTGGCGAAGATGCAATCAGGGCATCGGGGATACTTGGAATTACGCTTACAAGAAGGGCAAACGGATCAGCATCCTTTGTCGAGCTCGCAGGGTTTCCTTACCATGCCCTTGATACTTATCTCCCGAGACTCGTAAGGGCAGGCCAGAGAGTAGCGATTTGCGAACAGCTGGAAGACCCGAAGCTGGCAAAGAAGATTGTAAAGCGCGGAATAACAGAGCTTGTGACTCCCGGCGTCTCTCTAAATGAAAATGTCCTGAATCATAAGGAAAACAATTTTCTTGCAGCCGTTCACATTGATAAAAAAATTGCCGGTGTGGCATTTCTGGATATATCCACCGGCGAGTTCCTTGTATCGGAAGGTACTATAGAATATATAGATCAGATGCTGAATAATTTTCAGCCTAAAGAGGTCCTTTATGAAAAAAATAAAAAGGAGATTTTTCTGGAATGCTTTGGGACAAAATTTTATACTTTCAAACTTGATGACTGGATATTTACANNATTACACAGCATGAGCATCTTGGTCATATCACAGGACTTTCGCGCATTGAAGAAGAGAGGTACGTCTGGCTCGATAAATTCACCATTAAAAACCTTGAACTGTTCCATTCTCCTTATGAGGGAGCAAAGACTCTTATTGATGTTATGGACCGGACCATTTCTCCAATGGGGGGAAGGCTTCTTAAGAGATGGATCTCCCTTCCTCTTAAAGACATTCAGCCGGTGAATGAGAGACTGGACGTTGTCCAGCATTTCATTGAAAACAGTGCTTTCAGGGATGAAATGGCTGGTTTGCTCAGGCAGATAGGCGATCTTGAGCGGCTCATTTCAAAAGTGGCTGTAAACAGGATCAATCCCAGGGAAGTGGTTCAGCTTAAAAAAGCACTCAGAGCTATAGGTCCTCTTAAAACATTATGCAGCACCAGCGGCTGTGATCCGCTGGTTAAGATCGGAGAGCAGCTTAATCCCTGCAATATTCTGGCCGATCGGATAGAACATGACCTTAACAACGACCCTCCGCTTCTGATAAACAGGGGAAATATAATTGCTACCGGCGTATCCCCGGAGCTTGATGAACTGCGGTCAATACTTTACAGCAGCAAAGATTATCTTACCGGTCTTCAGAACAGGGAGAGCGCACGAACCGGTATCACATCACTCAAGGTAAGCTTTAATAATGTTTTCGGATACTACATTGAAGTAAGGAACACTCATAAGGATAAGGTTCCGCCTGAATGGATAAGGAAACAGACCCTGGTGAATGCAGAGCGATATATTACCGAGGAGCTGAAGGAATATGAAAGTAAAATTCTGGGTGCTGAGGAAAAGATAATAGACCTCGAAACAAAGCTTTTCAACGACCTGGTGCTGGCGACACTTGAATATATACCTCCTGTACAGCTGAATTCGACCCTTGTTGGGAAGCTTGATTGTCTCCAGTCATTTGCTCTCCTTTCAATTGAGAATAGTTATGTAAGGCCGATGCTTGATGATTCCATGGTGCTTGACATTTCTGACGGCCGGCATCCCGTAATTGAAAAACAGCTGCCCGCCGGTGAATCCTATGTACCCAACGACCTGTTGCTTGACACTGAAGATCAGCAGATAATCATTCTTACCGGGCCTAACATGTCAGGCAAATCAGCCCTTCTGAGACAGACAGCACTCATTGTACTGATGGCCCAGACAGGATGTTTTGTTCCTGCTAAGGCCGCAAGGATCGGGATGGTGGATAAGATCTTCACCAGGGTCGGTGCCTCTGACAACATAAGCCTTGGCGAATCTACCTTTATGGTGGAGATGAACGAAACAGCCAGCATCCTGAATAACCTGTCTGACAGGAGCCTCATTCTCCTTGATGAAATAGGAAGGGGAACCAGCACGTATGATGGGATATCAATTGCCTGGGCTATAGTGGAATATCTGCACGAAAATCGTAAAAGGGCAAAAACACTCTTCGCAACCCACTACCATGAACTTAATGAGATGGAGAATTCATTTTCAAGAGTGAAGAACTATAACGTCTCCATAAAAGAAATGAATAACAGGGTCATTTTTCTGCGTAAGCTTAAGCGAGGAGGCAGTGAGCATAGTTTTGGAATACATGTGGCTAAAATGGCAGGAATGCCGGGCAGCGTTGTAACGAGGGCAGACGAGATACTGAAGGAGCTTGAGCAAAGTCACGACAGGCAGGAACTGGCAAAACCTGTTGCCGATATTGCAGCTCACCGGGAGGGGCTGCAGTTAAGCATTTTCCAGCTTGACGATCCCGTTCTGAAGCAGATCCGTGATGAGATACTCGAGATTGATATCGATAATCTTACTCCGGTTGAGGCACTTAATAAGCTTTATAATATAAAAAAATTGCTTAAATAGCAGAAAGATTAAACCAACTGAATTTGTATGAAAATTAAATCCCTGCTTAATCGGTTTCCATTTGGTTCAGGAATAGCAGTACTTTTTTTTAGTCTGGCCCTATTGCCCTTCTCATGCGTTGAGGAGCCTGTTATTAATAATCCGGTTGAAGAACCGCCACCTTATGCGGCACTGGAAAAACAGACCCGGGAGGAAAATGACTGGAGGGCTGTTTTTACCTGGGACCAGTATATACAATTAATGACCGTACTCACGGACAAGAAATTCCTGGTTCTTCCTCTTAACGAAATGAGAAAAACATATGACTCAACTGTTGTTGTCGTTGGTTTAAGACATGATATAGATTTTCATCCGTTTAAGGCACTCGAAATGGCCGATATAGAAAAGCGTTTCTTCTTCAGGGCAACATATTTTGTACTTGCAACCGCTGAATACTATGGCACTATAACCAATAAAGCTGCCCTGCGGCGTCCGGAAATGGACTATGTTTACAAGGAACTTTTTAGTAAGGGTGCAGAGATCGGAATTCACAATGACCTCCTGACTCTTATGATAATTTATAAATGCGATCCACTTATTTTTACCCTGGATGAAATAAGTCATTATGCGTCGCTGGGTATCCCGGTATACGGGACAGCTGCTCATGGTTCGCAGATTCCAAGGGATCTTCTGGTTTCAAACTATGAGATGTTCTCTGATTTTGCGGCGAGGGATTCCGTCACATATAACGGGCAAAAATACCCTGTGGGGAAAATCAGTCTTAAGGATTGCGGGCTCGAGTATGAAGCCTACCATATCAGCTTCTATCATTATTATTCTGATTCAGGTGGTAAGTGGAACGATACCAATGGTTTTGATGGAGTCCTTGATAAATTAAGATCAAGCAAACCAGGTGACAGGATTCAGATCCTTGCACATCCGGAATGGTGGGGAAGAAAAAAAAGCTAACGACTCAATCTATAATAGATCGGCCTCTTTTTAATTTTTTAGATTAAATTGCTTTTATATATCCATAGCAACATGAACATGAAAAGAATAATTTCTTTTACAGCCATTTTAACCATTCTTTTGCCTGCGGCTTATTCACAGTCAGGAAAAGTAAAACAGGTAAAGCTATCAGATTTTGACCTGCAATCTTCATCACTTGTAAAAGCTCAGGGTGAGGTGATTTCTTCGGTTAACTACAAGAAAGATGTTTACTGGTTCCCGGTAAAGGTTCCTTCAACTGTTCTGACTGGCCTGGTCGCAAATAAAGTTTATCCGGATCCTTACCTGGGAATGAATAATATGCTTATACCCGACGCATCTGATGAATTCAATAAACAGTATAAACTCGAACAATACAGCCATCTTCCCAATGATGCAAACCCATGGAAGAAACCTTACTGGTACCGTACTCAGTTCCAGGTGCCTGCAGCCGATAATGGCAGACATTTCCAGCTGATTTTTAAAGGGATTAATTACAGGGCAGCTGTCTGGGTCAATGGTAAACTGCTGGCTGATTCAACCGTAATGGCTGGGATGTTCGCAGAATACAGCCTGGATGTTTCAAAAGTTATAAAAGCTGGAGAGACAAATGCACTGGCAGTGAAGATCTACCCGCTTGATTACCCGGGACTGCCATCTACTGAACAGCTTGAAGCTTTAGGTGATTTCTATGCAAATGGAGGTACAACAGGTGATATAGGTAAAAATGTTACAATGCTTTGTTCAGTTGGCTGGGATTGGATCCCGCCTGTCCGGGACCGTAACATCGGTATATGGCTTCCTGTTTACCTGAGAACCTCGGGCGGGGTGACCATCAGCCACCCGAAACTGGTTTCGGAGCTTCCTGATCTTCCGGATACCTCGACAGCGAAACTGTCTCTGAATCTCACTTTACTTAATCATTCTCAATCAGACGATAACGGGACTCTTTTGGTAACCCTGACTCCTGAGAACTTCAAAGGCAAGACAATAAGTTTCAGAAAACCGGTAAATGCAAGCAGTAATAAACCGGCAGTCATTGATCTGAACTCTTCAAATACTAAAGAGCTTAATATAATTAAACCTGTCCTCTGGTGGCCTAATGGCCATGGCAAACCGAATCTTTACAGGGTCAGGCTTCAGTACTTATCCGCTTCCGGCCTTTCAGATGACACAGCATTTGTATTCGGGATACGGACGGTATCAACCAAAGCGATAAATGTAAACGGTTCATGGCGCCGCGATTTTTATGTGAACGGTTACAGGGTTCATCTGGTGGGAGGAGCCTGGGTGCCGGACATGATGCTTAACCGCGACTCAACCCGGTACGATTATGAGATGCACCTATGCCGCAATGCAAATGTAAATCTTGTCAGGATATGGGGAGGTGGAGTAACCCCATGCGATGAGTTCTTTGAGGCAGCTGACCGTTACGGTTTACTGGTCTGGTCAGATTTCTGGATCACGGGCGACACTCAGGGCGAATTTAAAGGATCTCCGGACTGGCCGCTTGAAGGCGGCGTTTTCAAACGCAATGTGACCAGCACTATCTACAGGATACGGAATCATCCAAGTCTTCTTGTCTGGACAGGAGGCAATGAGGGACATGCCAGGAAAGAACTCTACGACTTCATGAGGAACAGTGTCATTGAGCTTGACGGTACCCGCCCGTTTATTCCATGTTCATCAGGATTTGCCAGACTTCCTGAAGGGTGGGCAGCATCATGGCCTGATAATCTTCCGGGAGGAGTCTACAGCGGCGGTCCTTATACATGGCAGGATCCTAAAAGTTATTATACAAGGGCTATTGCAGGCAGAGACTGGGTGTTTAAGGATGAAACAGGTATTCCCTCGATGGTAACATGGGATATTCTGCCAAAGATTATTCCTGATCTTGCATGGGACACTAAATTACCTTTCCCGCTTAACAATTCGTGGGGATATCATGATGCCTGCTCCGGCAATGGCCATTGGGAATTCTATTACAGGGAAACGATAAAAAGATACGGAGAACCTGTTTCAATGGAAGATTTCTGCAATAAAATGCAGCTGATGAATGCTATCGGATACCAGGGTATCTTTGAAGCTGCCGGGCATAAGCTTAATGATATCGGCGGAGTAATGCTCTGGAAACTGAATGCTGCATTCCCAAGCGTTGTCTGGCAGGTTTATGACTGGTTCCTCCAAACCAATGCCGGTTATTATTTTATGCAGAATGCATGCGAGCCTCTTCATATACAGTTTAATCTGAGCAACAATAAGGTTACAATAATTAACAGGCAATATAAATCTTCTCCAAACCTGACAGCTCAGGTGGAAGTATTCAATTCTGAATCAAAATCACTCTTTAAAGAGGAGGCCTTTTTCAGCCTTGGACCAACCGAAGTTAAAGAGACAACCGATCTCTCTTTGCTTTTTGAGAGTTCAAAAGGGCTTTCTTTTGTTGTACTTAATTTAAAGAACTCTTCAGACCTTATCGTTTCCCATAATGTTTACTGGCTGTCGTCTGACGGAGATTATAAAGCTATTAACAGCTTGCCGGAATCATCTGTAACTGCAACGATACTGAAGTCCGAGAAATTCAAGAGCGAGAGCCGGTGGACTGTGAAAATCACTAATAATTCGGCCAGGATCGCATTCTTCATCAGGCCGCGGCTTATGATGAAAGACACAGAGATATTGCCAAGTTACTGGACAGGATCCTATTTTACTCTTGCCCCCGGGGAATCAATTACGAAAAGTGTAACCTGCCCTAATCAGAAACTAAAGGATAAGAGTTACCTGTTACAGGTCAAAGGTCTGAATACTAACGAAGTTAGCATCCGGGTCAATTAATGGATGTTCATATGTTCTTCATTATTGTTGAGTAAAATTGTCTCCTGGAAGCCCGGTGGTGCAAGAAAGCATGCCATTAAATGAAAAGTGAACTATTTATGATTCGTGATTTTTAAGTCCAGATAATGAATGTCCTGATCGTTGAAGATGAAAAAAGCCTTGCAAAAGAGATAGATGTATTTCTTAAAAATCAGGGATTTCTCTGCGAGATGGCATTTACCGGATCGGAAGCATCTGAGAAGATTGCAGTGAATCTTTACGACTTTGTTCTCCTTGATCTCGGGCTTCCTGATTATAACGGACTGGACCTGATAAGTGAAGCCAGGGATATTGGATCGGAAGCTTCATTCATAATTATTACAGCCAGGGGCAATGTCGAAGATAAGGTAAAAGGACTTAATCTGGGCGCTGATGATTATCTTGCTAAACCGTTTGCACTGATAGAATTGCAATCAAGGTTGAATGCTGTCGCCAGGAGGAAATTTGCGATAAGCACTCCGGTTATTCATATAGGTGAATTTACAATTGAAAATTCATCACGCAGGGTAACCTGCGCTGGCACAGAAGTTGAATTGACCCGGAAAGAATATGATCTTCTTCAATATCTGATTCTAAACCGGAACAAAGTTCTCACCAGGCAGCAGCTTTATGAACATATCTGGGGCAACATGCTTGATGAGCAGTACGACAGCAATTTTATTGATGTCCATATTAAAAACGTCAGGAAGAAACTGAACTTTCATTCCCCGACGCCCTGGCTTGAAACTGTCAGGGGTATAGGCTACAGGGTAAGTATTGACCTGTGATTAAATTTAGTGGCATGATCAAATTAAGAACAAAGCTCACCCTTTTCAACCTGCTTTCAAAACTGGCTTTTGCAGCTGTTCTCATTGCTGTCATGCCCTATATCATAGAAAGGATCAATATCTCTCAAACCGACAAGGAGCTTATCAGGAAGAGGGAACAGGTTATCATGATGATAAATGATATAGGAATTGAACCATTCATTGATTCTGAATCTGAGGGGACATTTGGCAGTTATAATATTCTTAAGGATGAGTTTATAAGCCTCGAGAGGATTGATCTGGAAAAAGATCTTAATTTCATTGAAGTGACACAACGGCTTATTGAAGGAGAAACAATCAGTTTCAGGGTACTCAGCTATTCCTTTAAAATTGAGGGGCAGACTTATGTTCTTGAGATTGGTAAAAGCCTTGAAAGCATAATGCATACCAGGAAGAATATCATAAGGCTTACATGGGAACTCCTCACTTTAATAATATTTATCACCCTTTTCGCTGATCTTTATTATACATATCGGATTCTTCATCCGCTTGATCTGATAATAAGAAAATTAAAGGGTACTTCTTCCCCTGATGTTTTTGACAAAGTCCCTGTTAAAACAACTACTTTCGACTTCAACCAGCTCGATCAGACACTGATTGACCTTATGAACAGGATCGATGAGCTTTTTAGAAAGGAAAGGGATGTCACAGTCAATATCTCACACGACCTTCTAACACCAGTTTCGGTTCTCAGGAGTAAACTGGAAAACATTCTGCTTCAGGATAATCTTGATAATGAAACATCAGCAAAGATTGAAGAGTCGCTGAGAACGCTTCATCGCCTGAAGACCCTTGTCAATTCACATCTTATGATCGCCAGGATCGAAAACAGGCAGTATCTGAAAAATGAATCTTTTACTGTCGGAGTTCTCCTTATGGAAATAATAAATGAATTATCACCGATAGCAGCCGAAGCAGGGATTTCATTAATTTATAACTCATTGGGCGATCTGCAGCTGACACAGGCAAACAGATCCCTGATATTCTCCATGTTTTATAACGTTGTAAATAATGCTGTGCGGAACACTCGGGCAGGCGGGGAAGTTACAGTTACAAGCAGTATAAATCAGAATAGGTTTAATGTTACTGTCACAGATACGGGTATCGGAATCGGGGAGGAGCAGCTCAGGAATTTGTTCTCCCGTTTCAATTCAAAGTCGAATATGGATGAAGACCATGTAGGAATTGGACTTGCCATTACAAAATCAATAGCCGATTTTCATAATATCAATATCAGTGTAGAGTCAAAAATTAATCTTGGATCAACTTTTTCTTTCCAGTTTCCTGAAACTTCATAAAAACTTCATCTTCGTGAGATATTTTTGAATCATTAACTAATTATTCAAAAAAAATACGAAAATGAAAAGGAAAATTTTATTTGCTGCAGTGGCACTTTTAGTAAGTGCAGCTGTTACAGCTCAGACACAGACTAAAGCTCCGGTTCCGGCGAAAGCCCAGACAACACAGGTTCAGACACCAGCCCAGGTACCAGCTCCTGCAAAAGTACAGGCCAAAGAAACAAAACCTGCTGCAATGGCAGTTAAACCTGCTGCAAAACCAGTCGTAAAACCCAAAGCAAAAGGTAAGGTAACAAAACCTGTAGCAAAACCTGTTACTACTCCGGAAAAACCTGTTACTACTCCGGTAAAACCTGCTGTTGCTCCTGCAAAACCCGTCACACCAGAAAAGAAGTAAAAAACTGAATATAACTGTATTTAAGCCCTGTGATCCCACCGATTACAGGGTTTTTTATGAGTAAGGGTAAAAGTTTTCAAAGTTTCTTTAAAAGCTCCATGCCGAATCCCGGTTTTGAAGAGGGGATGAGCTTCCCGTTTTTCAGAGTGTATCCGGTGAGGTCGACATCATCCGAAGTGCAGGTTACGCCTTCTATTGTGGCTGTCGTACCGAAGGCGCCTGACAGATGAGCTATGTAATTGGTCTTTATGGCTGAGCCCCATGCATGAGGGGAAGCCATTATTCCCATAAGCTTAATATACTTTATTTTCCGGATCCATTTTGTAAATCCAAGTCCGGCAATATCCTGTATGAATACCCGGATGATTCTCTGCGATCCCAGGTTTTGCAGTACTTCCTCATCAGGGTTAGCTTCCCCGTCAGCAAGCAGGGTCTGCTGGCTGTGAACCCTGAGCCAGGAATTAAGCATGGCATAATCTGAAACGGTCTCGTGGAATGGCTCTTCGATCCAGAAAAGTCTTGTTCCCTTGATTCCTTCAAGATACCTGAGAAACTCGTCAATTGTAAAACCATTATTTCCATCAACCAGGATATCACAATCCGGAAAATTTTTGCTGACAAGTTTTGTAACCTCAATATCTCTCTGCAATCCCTTTTCTTTTTCCATCCATTTATAACCCCGGCCGATTTTCAGCTTGAACTGGCGGTAGCCGTAATTATAATCAAAATTGCATTCTTCAAGTATCCTGTCAATCCCGGCAGGATTATCTGCAGGTTCCAGGTCATCAAAATAGAGCATGCCGCTGTAGCAGAGCTGAATATCAGGTTTCCTTTTACCGAGCAGCCGGTAAACTGGTTTATCGAGTATCTTACCGGCAAGATCGTAGAGTGAAAAATCGAATTCTTCGTGAAGAGGGGAGATGATACCTGTTTCCGGATTTATTAGTTCGCCAACACTTTTACCCCTGATAATGTCAAAAAGTGAATTTGCCGATTCCTGAGAACCCCTGTTAAGTCCCCATCCTGAAGCGCCTTTATCAGTATATAATACATGAATACCTGCTTCCGGACCCCAGCCATGGACATCAAGCCTGGCGTTTTTCCCGACGAGACGCGGATACCTGAGTTTTACGGTGGTGAACCTTATATCTGTAATTTTGTGGTAACCAAGTTCTGAAGGCCTTTTAAAGAGAGAAGGATCAACCAGGGACGATCCCATAAGTCCTGCAGCTGCGCCGGCACCTGATAATTTTATAAACTCTCGTCTTTGCATATCCTGATCCCATAGGAAACAGGAATGAAAGTTATGAATTATTGCAACATCTTAAATATAAAAAGCATAACTGATTGTGAGGTTTTATCTTCCCAGGCAATGTTTTAGGCAAAAAGGCAGAAAATACTTTGAATGGCATTGGACCCCATAATACAATTATAATGTCAGTTAAGAGTATTACTGAAATTTTCTGTTCCCCAATGATTAAATTCTGTGTGATATTTTGTAGATTTGATATAGCAGCAATGTTATATCAGATTAAACAACGGCATCAATAATTAAATCATATAAATAACAGAAACCAAAATGAAAAAAGTAACAATAGCTATCTTCAGCCTGTTCTTATTACTGACAAGCAAAGGTCTTTCAGTTCCACAAAATCAGGATGTAAAAGGCAGTAAGGACCATCCCTTGATATCAAGAATGCCTGACTTCTGGATTTCAGAGTATAAAGAAAACGAATTCGACAGCTACAAATTCATCGGCGGGGACAAGAAGGCTTCAATCATCGAGGGTCATAAATACTCTATATTGTACAAATTGAACAGTGGCGCATCAGACCCTGGAGCATTGAAAATCATGAGAAACATGCAAGATGCTCTAAAAAAGATTGGAGGAAAGGTTGTCATTGATGATACCTTCAACAAATTATCCACCATCCTGATTCAAAAGGATGGTAAAGAGACATGGATCGAGGTCAGGTGCTTTAGTGGTATCATGTTCCGGCTGACTATAGTGGAAAGGGAGATCATGAAGCAGGAGATTGTTGCAAACGCCGAAGCAATGGGTAATGACATTAATAGTACCGGCCATGTTTCAGTTTACGGCATTTACTTCGATTTCGGGAAGGCAGAGATAAGGCCTGAATCAGATACGGCTATTGCCCAGATTTCCAAGCTTCTTAAGAACATAGAATCGCTCAAACTGTATGTAGTTGGTCATACTGACAACATGGGCACTATTGATGCAAACATGAAGCTGTCGAAAGACCGTGCGGATGCTGTCGTTAATTCCCTGACCTCAAAGTATGGAATTCCTGCTGCGCGTCTGAAATCCTATGGTGTCGCTTCCCTTGCACCTGTCGCATCGAACGATTCAGAAGAAGGCAGGGCTAAAAACAGGAGGGTGGAACTGGTCAAGCAGTAGAAGCATTGGAACAAGATTGGATGAACATGAACCCTTTCAAATTAAATAATTTACTTATTTTATGACCTGAGGCCTAAATATAACTTATTAACCAGTTTGACATGAATATCAAATTATCATTACTTGCCATTGCTTTGTTAGCAGTATCAGATTTGCATGGTCAGATCTCTGGCAGTTGCGTTACTGACGTACTGCTTTCTGCTTACTCTGAGAGGTCGTATACTTCAGTGCCTGTGACTGATCAGCAGCTCGATTTAATTTTGAACTGCGGCATTAAGGCTCCCAGTGCAAGGAACGGCCAGCCGTGGAGGTTCACAGTAATTAAAGACGAAACCTCTATGAAGGAAATAATCAATAATGTGGTTCCCGGGAATGTCCTGATTGTTGTTTCAGGGACGGAATCTCAGGGCGGGACCACCCCCGATTTCGACTGCGGCCTGGCCACAGAGAGTATGTTTGTGGCAGCACATGGTCTTGGTCTCGGTGCACGCATTTACGGAAGCCCGGCTGCCAACATCAATTCAAAGAAAGAGTTTTTTCAGATACCAACTGGATACAAGGCGGTGGTTGTGCTGAGAATCGGCAATCTTGATAAAAGTGTGGATGGTGTTTCCGGAGCAACCCCGAGAAAAACAGCAGAGGAAATTATTAATTTCAAAAAGTAATTTATAGAGTCTGCGAACCGGAAAGCGAAGAATTTGCCTAAAGGCAGATGTCAGGCCGGGCGGTACGCTCTTTGCAAAGCATAATAATGCAATTTATTTTGCTTTGATATCGTAAGCCAACAAAGCATTGGTGTGCCTTAGATAAAGAATCCCGTTGTGAATTACAGGGTGAGCCCAGAATGGTCCCGCGTTGCCCTGGGTTACGGTAAAACTGCTGACGAGATCGAATTTACCCGGGTTAACCTTTAAAAGCCCCACATTTCCTTTCCTTTCTTCATAGATGTAAAGCATATCATCAGCTGAAATGATAGATCCCTTGCCGTTCCAATGTTCTTCCCACATTTTCTTGCCGGATTTCCAATCGATGCAGCACCAGTTTCCATCGCCATTGTTGAGCCAGTTTGAACCGTATATAAAGCCGTTTACAAGTACTACACCACCATGGTGATTATCCAGAGTAGCATCTGTCCATTCGACTTTTGCGCTCTTGCCATCNNCCATTTGAGGCATCAACTCCAAAAACATGGCCCAGTGAGACATTTACAATCATTTTTCTGCCTGCATAATTGATTAGAATTGGTGATACGTAGCCTGGCTTGTCATTGAGACTCACGGATTTCCACAGGATAGTTCCGGTTGTCTTATTAAGTGCCAGGGTCATCGTTTCAGGCCCGCCGGGGGAAAAATATATCTTATTGCCATCGATGAGAAGAGATTCGGCGATACCCCAGCTCCCGTAGGTTCCCTTGTTAAGCTCACTGGCTTTATATGACCAGATCATTTTCCCAATTGTTGCGTCAAAGCACGCAAGATCACCAAACCCACTACAAGTATAAACTCTATTGCCTTCAACCGTAGGAGTAGCCCTGCTTTCCGGACTAGAGCCAGTCCAGGCACGTCCCATAGCCAATTTCCAGATAATCTTCCCATCCATTGTAAGAGCATACAGAATATCGTCGGTACCTTCTGTTCCAGTTATATATATTGTTTTGTTTCCAAAGGAAGGTGAAGAGTAACCCTTGGCGAGATCAAGGTTGGACCAGATCAGGGTTGGTCCACCTGAAGGCCATGATTTGATCAGATTTTTTTCTGCTGATACTCCCGTGCGATTTTCCGGCCGCCATTCACTAATGCTTTGCGCTTCAATGAAAGTAGAAGACAATACCAGGAGAATGACCGAAAGAGTAGTTGTTCTCATAAGAATCAGTTTTTGTGTATAATCAAACCCAATATCAATCTTTCAGAAACACTTTGGCAAATAAAAATAAAAAGCTTCTAATAAAGCAACAAAAAACGAACAAAAACTTACGAAATACAAATAAACAGGAGGAATAATGTCTTCTTTAATAAATATTGTACTGTTATTATTTTTTGTTTATAATTTTTTCAACTCATAGATCCGACCGATCTTTGTATCCATAATTTTAAATAAAAGACTATGAATACCAAAATTGAAAAACGTGAGCTTGGAAAAAGCGGACTGGAAGTTTCAGCCCTCGGATTAGGTTGCATGGGAATGAGCTTTGGCTACGGAGTTATTGCTGATAAGAAGGAGATGATTACACTTATTCATAAAGCAGTAGAGAGCGGAGTTACTTTTTTTGATACTGCTGAAGTTTATGGACCGTTTATTAATGAAGAACTGGTAGGAGAGGCTCTGTCTCCTTTTCGCCGAAAAGTGGTGATAGCCACAAAATTTGGCTTCGACACAACCGGAGTCTCTGCACTTGACAGTCGTCCGGAGCATATCAGACAAGTTGCTGAGGCTTCGCTCAAACGACTCAGGGTAGAAGTTATTGATTTATTCTACCAGCATCGGGTTGACCCAAACGTACCTATTGAAGATGTTGCCGGTGCAGTGAAAGACCTTATTAAAGAAGGAAAAGTGAAACACTTCGGTCTTTCCGAAGCTGGTGTGCAGGTAATCCGACGTGCTCATGCTGTTCAACCTGTTACAGCACTTCAAAGCGAATATTCTCTATGGTGGCGTGAACCGGAAGCAGAAATACTACCCACGCTCGAAGAGCTTGGAATTGGTTTTGTCTCGTTTAGTCCACTTGGCAAGGGTTTCCTGACAGGAAAAATGGACCAGAACACAACTTTCGACAGTAAAGACTTCCGCAGCACTGTTCCCCGTTTATCGCCTGAGAACCTTAAAGCAAATATGGCATTTGTAGATTTGCTGGCGCAAGTTGCAAAACGCAAAAATGTTACTCCTGCTCAACTTGCACTCGCATGGTTACTGGCACAAAAACCGTGGATAGTTCCGATTCCGGGCACTACGAAGTTGCATCGTTTATACGAGAATCTTGCAGCCACAGGTGTAAAACTCACACCTGGCGAGCTTCAGGAAATTAACACCGCTTCATCGAAAATTGTTGTTCAAGGTGACAGATATTCGGGAGGCAGTGCAAAAATGATTAATCGTTAATTAAAAATGTATTAAACGAATTTGCTTTAAGCAATGGGTTTAGGGTTTGGTTTCCTACTTTTATGAGCAGCTCTTTGTCTGCTTCGCTTTCATTCTGAATTACCACAACAACCGATCCATCCGGATTCATAAAAGCCAGCAGGTTATCAAAGGCGCCACTTGTCTGTAAAAGTTTTGCATCAGGCTTTACAAAATGGCTCAAGTGCTTCATGAGATAATATTCATAGTTGTATTTGTACGTTTTGTTAAGCGTATCAACACTCACTAATGAATTTTGCATCCAGCCCCATGTACTGATTCCACCCTGCTTCAGAGAAGTGTTCCAATACATGTATGCATTGGCGCCGTTTATCAGGTAATGCTTCATTAAGCTCCATGTATATACACAATATTTCCAATCGTTTTTACCATTACCGCACTCCTGTTCTGATTGGTATAAGATGAGATCAGGATACTTTCGGTGGATGATGGAAATAGCCCCTTTTCCCGCCCATTGAAAACCGACACCTTTTACAAAAGAACTGCTTTGAGGATCGGTTAAAATAGTGTCCACAAGTTTTGTATCTGCCCTCTCCATGGTTCCGAAAAATACATTTACACCTAGTTGCTGCATCTGTGGACCCAGATAGGAGATAAATCTGGCAAGACCAGCGGCTTTCCAGGTGCAACTTGGAAATACCTGGGCCGAATTGAATTCGTTTTGCGGCATGACCATTTCGATATTGATCTTCTGCTGCCGGTAAGCCTCAATGAACCTGGTAAAATACAGAGCATAGGCACTGAAGTATTTTTCTTCCTGTATAAACATATCAGTTCCCTCCTTGCCCTCCTTGTCCTGTGACAAACCATTGTTGATGCCTCTCATATCCATGCCCCATTCCTCTGACTGGAAGTTGCTGTTACCAAGCACACTATGGGCTGCATAATGATGATTGTATTTCATCCAGGTGGGCGGCGACCATGGAGAAGCCCAAAGCCTGAGAGAAGGATTGTATTTCAATGCATTTTTGATAAAAGGAATCAGAGTTTCCAGATCATTGGCAATGCTGAAGTTCTTCATTTCAAAATCAGAATCCGTTTCATCATAGGAATACCAATGCCGGGAAAAATCATTAGCACCAACAGGCATTCTGCAAATGGTGAAATTGGCTCCCACTCCTGGAGCAAACAATTCCTGCATTATGCTTTCTCTGTCTTTGGTGCTTAATCGGTTTAAAGAAATCCAGCCCAGTTCATTAAAGCAAGTACCAAAACCCTCGATCGCTTGTTGCGGTTTATTCAATTCTATAATCGCGTCAGGCGTACCTGGCATACTTTTTTTCGTCAGGATATTTTGTATTTTCCACTGTTCTGTTGGAGAGGTAGCTACCCAGGTTATTTTAGTCTGCGAACACGATGACATTGCCAATAGGGCTATTACTTGTAATGCAATTATTCTATTCATGTGTTATATATTAAAAGTTCTGATATTATTCAAGGAGAGTATTTTCAGGATGAGAATTCTTCAATTCCTTCAATTGCATATGCCCGAACTGGAGAGGAGTCCAGTCCTTTAATTGGCAATGGTGAGTAGGACATAAAGAAGATGTCTCTTTCGAGCTTATCAAGGTTCTTTAAGACTTCAAGAAAAACAATATTTCTGGCCATAAGCACATCATGAAAAGCACTGACGTCTTCATTACTGTTTTCAATTGAAACCCCATCTCCGAATCCGACGCATTTTACTTCTTTTTCAGCAAACCACTCAGCAACTTCGCGGCAGATAAACAGACGCTTGTCTTCGGCTGTATTTGTTTTTTCAGTAAACGGTTCTATGCAATATGGAGAGTCAATAATTACGATATCATCTTTTCTGATTCTTCCGCCTGAAGCTTTTTCCATGTCTGCAGGCAAAATATGACTGTTGGGCTGTAAATGGGTTATCCTGACATAGATCGCCCGCCCAAGGAAACTGCTCAGGGGCAATGACTGTACATCAGGCCAGTCATCATTGTGATGATAGGGGCATTCAACATGAGTCCCCAGGTGACTCATCAGGTCCATGTGGGTATGGTAATCGGGTATCCTTCCGCCTGTATTGAACCTGAATAATTTACACCTTCTTGTCTCTGTTGCAGGGTCAAGGGATTTTGACAGATCAATGATCCTTAATTTACCAATCTGATAAACACTCATTTTTACCTCCTTCTTAAAATAGAATTTCAATCAGTCGTGCTGTATAAAATATACAATCAAAAATAACTGAATTTATTATTTTTTGATTCATTCCGGCCCATGCTGGTCAAGTTTACATTCTATACAACCGATATTATATTGATTTTTGTATCCTGTTTGTATCCCATAAAATGTCAAGCCCCTTAATCTTTGTTCATTAAGGGGTTTTATCTGTACCCCGAATCTGCCTGCCGGCAGGCAGTCGGTCAAAAGTTGCTACCAGTGATTTTGTCTCTAATCAGGTTATAAACTAAAAATATGTAAATTTGAATTAATCATAAAAAGCCTGGTAACGTTCTTTGTTTTTGATGAAAAAAATCACCAATCGAAATTAAATTTTAAACCTAAAACTAATATATTTTAACTATGGGAAAATTGATTAAAATGTGCCTCGTTTTCATGGTATTATGTACTGAAATGGCATGTACAAAAATATTTCAGCCAATTAAAAAATTGAATGATTTGGTTGATAGTGAGAAATTCGGTGAACTATACACCGAACTGTCTGCCAACAGGAATACTTATAATGATAAAACCTTGATTTATTACGATCTTATTCTAAAGTCGGTCTTAAACCAACCTGAGGAATCGAACGCTTTGATTCAAAAATTCCGCGAACGATTTAGCAAATTCAGCGACACCGTAAATTATAATTTAGTTCAAACTGAATACTACAATGACCAAAAGCTGCTTAATTATAAAAAATTGAAAGAATTAAGTAAGAATTTAATTGAAAATTATGAACGGTTTATTGATTCGAGCGATTTTGTCGAATTGAAAGATGATAATGTCGGATATGGGTTTTTAGAGAATGAATTACCTACTACAGTTGTTAAGTATACAGATGCTAAAATTAAAGTTATAAAAGATTTGGCTGGCTATAATTTGCTTCGTGTGAAAAGTCAAAACGACTCGATTGTCAATATGGTTTTCGACACAGGCGCAAATGTAAATGTAGTAAGTGAATCAACTGCTAAAAAATTAAATCTCAGGATACTACCCAAAGCAGTTGTTTACGTAATGGGCGCAACAGGTACACGTAATGCTTCTAAAATAGCTATTGCCGATCAGGGGTTTATAGAAAATATTGAATTTAAGAATGCAGAATTCATTGTTTTCCCCGATAGTCTGTTGACCTTTGCCAATGGCAGATATAAAATCCATGGGGTTATTGGTTTTCCTATTATTATGCGCTTCGAGTCCATTCGCTTTACCGATTCGCTTATATACATTCCTAAAAATCCAAGTGCTGATACAAATATTCCCAACTTGTTTATAAAAGGCGATGATTATATTATCGATGTTGCTTATAAAAATAAAAAACTTCCGTTTTTCTTCGATACAGGGAATTCAAATACAAGTTTTTATAAAAGCATGTACGATATGGATTCGCTGAATTTCAAAGCACTGAAAGATACTGTTTATTCATATTCAAGTGTGGGAGGCACAATTACCGAAAAGTCTAAATTACTGCCCGAAATTAAGTTGGATTGCGGATCAAAAAGTTTTGTTTTAAATAATACTTATATCGCCCTTGAAAAAAATATCCTGAACCCCGATCTATATGGAAGTATAGGTAAAGATTTTGTAAATCAATATAAATCAATTTTAATATGTTTTAAATATGCATATATCGATTTTGATTAATCGGAATATACTAGTGGAACAAAATTGATTTTGCCATGAAGCCAAACTTTACCGAAAAACTCGTTTTGTTCCCCGAACGATCAAAAGTCGCAACCAGTTAATGGTTCTTCACTATCAGAAGTCACCAGGCTGCAAAACGAAAAAAAATAAAAATATTTCATCACTTCCATTTAGATACGACAGCTGTAAAATAGGGTGATTCTGAATAATAAAATTGACTTTGATCAAAACAGGGCTTAACTTTGAGATTAGTAGTTAATTAACTAATAATCAGTTGAGATGAAAACCATAGTCGAATTACTTGAGAACAGTGCACAAAAGTACGGGAACAATCCATATCTTCTGGAGAAAAAAACTGACCGCTACGAAGCAATTACCTTCAAGGAGACTAAAGAACAAGCCTACAAAGTAGCGGCAGGGTTTCTGGCACTTGGTATAAAGAAGGGTGACCGGATTGCATTATTATCAGAATCCCGTACAGACTGGGTAATAAGTGAACTGGGAATATTGCACGCCGGGGCTATAAATGTACCTCTTTCAATTTTACTCAAAGAGGGTGCTGACCTGAAATTCAGGCTGGATCATTCAGAATCAAAATGGGTGATAGTATCAGGTAACCAGATTGATAAAATAAATTCAATTAAACAGGATTTAAAGAATCTTGAAAAAGTTATTCTTCTGGACCCAAGGGAAAGTTATTCCCGGGATGAGATATATATGAAAGAAGTCAAGAAAATGGGGGAGGAATATCTGAGCAATAATTATGATAAATTCATGGACAGGATAAAGTCGATAAGCCCGGATGATTATGTAAATATTAGTTACACTTCAGGGACTACAGCTGATCCCAAGGCAATAATCCTGTCTCATAGGAATTATACGGCCAATATTGAACAGTCACTTACCCTTATGGATGTTCCGGAATGGTGGACAACACTACTTATCCTGCCATGGGACCACTCATTCGCCCATACAGTGGGAATATATATTATGATGGCAACTGGAGCCAGTCTGGCAGCTGTTCAGTCTGGTAAATCCTATCTTGACAGTCTTAAACATATTCCTGAAAATATCAGGGAAATTAAACCTGTCTTTCTCTTGAGTGCACCGGCCCTGGCAAAAAATTTTCGCAAGGGGATTGAAAAGGGTATTAAAGACAAGGGTAAATTAATTGAAAAATTATTCAGGCATGCTTTGAAAATTGCATATACCTATAATGGCATTGGATGGGATAAAGGGAAAGGTATCAGGATTTTTCTTAAACCGTTGTACAAGCTATATGATATTATTCTTTTTAGAAAAATCAGGGCGAGCTTTGGTGGAAGATTAAAGTTCTTCTTTGGCGGGGCAGCGTTACTGGACGTTGAACTTCAAAAATTCTTTTCTGCCATTGGAATACCAATGCTGCAGGGGTATGGCCTGTCCGAGGCATCCCCTGTAATTTCAGGAAATATGGAAAAAAGACATAAGCTTGGATCATCAGGTTTCCTGGTTAAAAATCTCGATCTTAAAATCTGTGATGAGGATGGAAATGAGCTGGCTGTTGGCAAAAAAGGTGAGATAGTGGTCCGTGGAGAAAATGTCATGAAGGGATACTGGAAAAACGAAAGAGCTACAAGGGAGGTCCTCCGTGAAGGATGGCTTTATACAGGTGATATGGGATATATGGATGAAGACGGATTCCTTTTTGTTCTTGGAAGGTTTAAGAGCCTTCTAATATCAGACGATGGTGAAAAATACAGTCCTGAAGGAATAGAAGAGACTATAACGGACAGGTCTCCATTTATAGATCAGATGTTGCTATATAATAATCAAAACAAATATACATCTGCATTGCTTGTGCCAAACGGAGAAGCTCTGGTGAGATGGGCAAAGAATAGGAATATTGATCTTGCTGATTCAAAAGGTCTTGAAGCCGTGTTGATTGAACTGGATTCAGTGATAAACCTGTACCGGCCAGGAGGTTTATATGATGACCTATTCCCTTCGAGGTGGCTACCTGCGGCTATCGCCATACTCGATGAACCATTCAATGCTGATAACAAGCAATTAAATAGTCTTGGAAAAATGGTAAGGGCGAGAATTGTTGAGCGGCACAAGGATAAAATAGACTACCTCTATACTCCTGAAGCGAAAAATATCGTAAATCCAAGGAATCTTGCTGTAATGAAAGAAGTATTAGGGATTAAGTAGTTTATAACTAAGAAAAATGAGAGTGTTCGCTCACACTCTCACTCTTTCTTAGTACCCCGAACGGACAAAAGTTGCAACCGGTTGAAAGACCTTCTGCGATTGCAACAATTCGAACTTCTATATTCACGAACTTTTAAATCAAGTACTTAATTTATTATTAGGGAAGTCAATAATCTTAGGCATAACTGGTCGCGAAAATTGACTATCTGTAGCCTTAACTGAGATTATAAGATCATTTTATGNNGCTTCCCAGCAGGGATAATTTTCACTAAGGTAAGCCTGACATTTTCCACGCTCCTTATCAGAGCATTGCCGGACTGCCCAGCATGGAATAAGAGCCAGCAAAGTCCTGATCCCTGCAATGTTTAAACCATCTTCATTCAGTAATTTATGAATAAATTTTAGTCTCAGAATGTCCACTTGAGAAAATAAGTTCCGGNNCTGAAAGAACTGAGGTTGTGCTCAGGGTATAAACCGGAGTAGTGCTCGAAACTGAATTATTACCCATGACTTATGTAATTATCAAACTTATTTTTAACTTAAATATAAAATATTCTGGTGCTATATGGAATTAAATAATAAAAATCCAAGGTATTGCTTTTCCAATTTTTAGTATTCAGCTGTAGTAATCTAACCAGATACTTCACACTACAAATAAGAAATACTTCCCTTAATATTTTGTCGTTAATTTATTAACAGCATGATTTTCAAAAATATATTATCATAAAACGTACTATCAAATCGAAAATAATATTTTACTTTTACAAATATATGAATTAGTCAGTACATAATATAAGTATCATACAACTCATTTAATATATATTATGATTCTCTCCGAGCACTACTTTACTGAAAAAATGATCATTTTAGTGAGGCACACGAAAATCCTTTTTATGTGATGCAGCATTATTAAAACTGGTAATTGGATGAATATATTATTAATCGCGATATAAAAATCGGCTTTGGTTTAAATAAGGTTTAACTTTGATAATGAAATAAATAGAACTCTAATGGCAAGTATAATACCAGGTTACGAGTACGATATCTTCATCAGCTACCGCCAGAAAGACAACAAACACGACGGCTGGGTTACTGAGTTTGTCGATAATCTGAAAGGGGAACTAGAGTCGACATTCAAAGAAGATATCAGTGTTTATTTTGATATTAATCCACATGACGGACTATTAGAGACACATGATGTAAATGCTTCCCTGAAAGAGAAACTGAAATGTCTCGTTTTCATTCCGATAATTTCACGGACATACTGCGATCCGAATTCATTTGCATGGGAACATGAGTTGAAGGCATTTGTTGAACAAGCTTCTCAGGATCAATTTGGTTTGAAGGTTAAGCTACCCAATGGAAATGTTACAAACCGGGTCCTTCCCATTCAGTTACACGACCTGGATGTAGAAGATAAAGTTCTCATCGAAAGTGTCCTGGGAGGGGTACTACGATCGATTGAATTTATTTATAAAGAACCAGGAGTAAATAAACCGCTTACCTCAGAAGATGATGAAAAGAAGAATCTAAATAATACCAAATACCGAATCCAGATAAACAAAACAGCAAATGCGATAAAAGAGATTATTTCAGGATTGAAAACGGAAGCAGTTCCACTGGTTAAAGAAAAGAGTCTGTTAAATGAGACAAAGAATGAAGTCAGGTCTGAAGACAAAAGAAAAGATCTGATTCGAATGACAATATTCAGCCTCAAATCAAAAGAATGGTTAATAATGTTGCTTTCAATTTTTATATGTGTTGCAGGTGCATTTGCGATATATAGAATAATAAATCGTAGTAAACAAACTCAAGACTTGACAAAACTTGAAAAATCTATTGCGGTATTACCCTTTATAAATGACAGCCCCGATCAGGAGAATACCTACTTCATCAATGGTATCATGGAAGAAGTCTTGAATAATCTGCAAAAAATCAAAGGTTTCAGGGTTCTTTCACGCACATCTACAGAACAATACAGAGGTTCAGCTAAACTCACAATTCCGAAAATCGCAAAAGAACTGAATGTGAATTACCTCGTTGAAGGAAGCGGGCAAAAATATGGCAATAAATTCGTTCTTCGGGTACAATTAATTGCTGCTGGTAATGAAAAACATCTTTGGGGCAAATCATATGATCAGGAGATACGTGAGACCAGCGATTTAATTAATATACAAAGCCAGATTGCACAGGAAATAGCCGCAGAACTAAATGCTATTATAACACCTGAAGAAAAACAACTAATTGAAAAAACACCTACAACAAACCTTACAGCATATGATTTTTATCAGAGAGGAAGGGAAGAACATACAAAATTTTGGATCAATAATAGTAATAGAGCGGTACTCCAAAAAGCCGAAGATCTATATCATAAAGCGCTGAAATATGATTCAACTTTCGCCCAGGCATATACAGGTCTGGCAAGAGTATATTGGGACAAGCATTCTTCCGCCAAGGAGTACTTCTCGAAAAATTATATGGATTCTGTTCTTATACTCAGCGACATTGCGCTCTCTTTTGATAATAAATTGGCTGAAGCCCATACAATCAGGGGAGATTATTACTCGAATAAAGGCATAATTAATAAGGCTATTGATGAATATGATAAATCAATAAAATTAAATCCAAATTCCTGGGAAGCATATTATGGGAAAGGGGACCTGTATAGTAGTGGCGACTTTGTTAATTGGATTGATAATTATCAAAAAGCTGCGTTTCTTAATCACGGGTTTGAATTACCAGGCATATTAAGAGATATTTCCTATGCATACGACAATGTGGGATTCAAAGATAAAGCCAGATACTATAACCTTGAAGCTTTCAAATTAGATGCTGATTCAATTCCCTATTTAGACATGTTAGCTGAATTTGAAGATAATAATGAAAAAGCGATAGAATTCGTACTGAAGGCATATGCTATAGATTCAACCAGCCCTCTAATAGTCAATGACTTGGCATACTACTATATGAGTCTCAATCAATTTAAAGAATCACTTAAATACTATAAAAAATATGTTGAAATGTTAAAAGCTACCGGCACCTTTACAAATAAACAAATGCACAGAATTGGATATGCTTACTGGGTGAATGGGTATAAGAAAGAAGCTGAATATTATTTTGATGAACAACTGGCGTATAGTAAAAATGATATTGAATTGAAACGACCATGGGGACAAAGATTATATCCCTATTATGATATAGCAGCTATCTATGCTTTCAGAGGAGATAAAGAAAAAGCATATGAGAATCTAAAGCTCTTTAATCAAAGGCTAGGGATGCCTTTATGGGCAGTAAGTTTTATGAAAACAGACCCATTATTCAACAGCATCAGGAATGAACCTGAGTTTCAGCAGATCGTTAGGTACGTGGAAGCCAAGTACCAGGCAGAGCATGAAAGGGTAAGGAAATGGCTTGAAGAGCAGGCGACGCTTTAGTTATTGTAACTTTATCATAATGAACAGCTAAAATGGCAAGTATAATACCAGGATACGAGTACGATATCTTCATCAGCTACCGCCAGAAAGACAACAAACACGACGGCTGGGTTACTGAGTTTATTAATAATTTGAAGGGTGAACTCGAGTCAACATTTAAGGAGGAAATCAGTGTTTATTTTGATATTAATCCACATGACGGACTATTAGAGACACATGACGTAAGTGCCTCTTTGAAAGAAAAACTGAAGTGCCTGATTTTCATTCCTGTTATCTCTCAGACCTATTGCGACCCTCAAAGTTTTGCCTGGCAATATGAGTTTGCTGCTTTTAATAAGATGACAAAAGAAGATCAATTCGGAAGAGATATCAGACTTGCTGGCGGAAACGTGGCAAGCAGAATACTGCCTGTTAAGATCCATGAACTTGATCCAGAAGATAAAATGCTTCTTGAAAATGAACTTGGAGGAGTTCTACGATCGATCGAATTTATTTATAAGGGATCAGGAGTTAACCGCCCTTTAAAACCGAATGACGAGCGGTCTGAAAATCTGAATCACACCTATTACCGTGATCAAATCAATAAGGTGGCAAATGCTATAAAAGAGATTATTAACGCAATAAAAAAACATAATCAGCAAGATGGAGAAGTTTCAAAGGAAGTTATAAGCGCAAAACCCGACCCTCCAAAAAAACTTATAGCTAAAATCATTCTGGGATCTTTCTTAGTTCTGGTACTTATAGCGTTGGGGTATTTCTTTATTCCGAAACAATCTAAATCCTCCGAACCAGATGAAAAGACTATTGCGGTTCTTCCTTTCCGGAACATAAGTAATGATACAACACAATTAACATTCTATGATGGCTTTATGGAAGATATTCTGAATAATCTTCAAAAAGTAAGAAGTTTTACGGTCAGACCTGTAACATCTTCATATCAATATAGGGATACAAAAAAATCTACAGCAACAATTGTCAAGGAGCTTAACGTAAATTATTTAGTCGTAGGAAGTGTCGGACGTGAAGGGAATAATTTGAAGATACGGGTTTCCCTGATTGATTCAAAAGCCGATAAGCAGATCTGGTCAAATGATTATACAAGTGAAATGAATCAACTCTTTTCTGTGCAGAGTGAAATAGCTAAGGAAATTGCCTCTGAACTAAAATCAGAGCTCACACCTGAAGAGATAAAGAAGATTGAGAAAAGACCTACAGAAAATCCTAAAGCTTATAATTATTATCTTCTTGGGAACTATTATTATTGGAAAGCTGGTAATTCAGGAGAAAATAATACTGCAATTGAAATCTACGAAAAAGCTATCGGGCTTGATAAAGGGTTTGCTTTAGCATATACAGGAATCGCAAAGTGTTTGCTTGATCAATACTGGTATTATAAGGATCATAGTGAAAATACGTTACGCAAAAGCAAGCAGGCAATTGACAAAGCCTTTGAAATTGATCCTGACCTTCCTGACGCTCATCTTGCTTTGGGGCTTTATTACTACCATGGTTTTTCAAAATATTCGGAAGCATTGAAACAATTTGAACTGGTATTAAAATTTCAGCCTAAGAACCCGGAAGTTATGTACTGGTCAGCTGCCGTTCATCGTCGTGCCGGTAACTGGGAGATGGCGAAGTCTGAATTTGTGAAAGCCCTCGACCTTAACCCCGGAAAACAAGACATGGCTGAAGATGCTGCAGAAACATTTGATTTACTCCGGGATTATTCTAAAGCTGAGGAATACTATAATATGTCTAATATGCTTCAGCCGGATTGGGTTGAGCCTTATTCTTATTTATCCCAGATGTATCTCAGATGGACAGGAGATATGAGGAAGGCAAGAGAAGTATTGGGAAACGCAGCAAGGAATAATGAAAGTGCTTTATCGGACTCACTTATCATCGAAACAAATTTTTTGATTGATATTTATGAAAGGAAATATGAAGCGGCTTTGAAAGATATATCACTTTTAAAATATGAAGTAATTCAAACTCAGTTTTATTTCAGGCCCAAATATCTGTATAAAGCAACTATTTATGGTTTGATGAATAAACCTGAATCGGAGCGTGCGTATTACGATTCAGCCAGGGTTTTCCTTGAAAGAAGAATTGCAGATGTGCCGGATGATCCAAGATTGCTTAGTTCACTTGGTATTGTATATGCAGGACTGGGTCTTGATGCCAAGGCAATAAGCGCAGGTGAAAAGGCCGTAAGATTGCTTCCTGTAAGTAAAGAGGCATACAAGGGGGTATATCAGGTTGAGAATTTAGCAATGATCTATGTTATGATTGGCAAATATGATGAAGCTATAGCGCAAATAAAATATCTACTCTCAATCCCGGGATTTCTTTCCACCAAAATCCTTGAGCTGGATCCCAGATGGGCACCATTAAGAAATCAACCGGAGTTTAAAAAACTGTTGGAATAAATAGCTTCGTGGTTTTACCACTCAGATTGAACCGTCCCTTATTCTGTAATGCCAATTAAACAATCTGAATAAAAAAGCCCCATCGTTTCAATGAGGCTTTTTTGTACCCCGAACGGACAAAAGTTGCAACCAGCTAAATGAGATTTTTAGTTTAAAAAGTGCTTCGACAAAGCTCTAATTTTAATCGGATCGAAGTATGGAGAAGCCGACAATAACTATTGTTTTATTTGCCATACTTATTGCTGTTAATTTTTTCAGCACGACAGTATGACTTCAATAGCCTGGTAAAACTCTTATTTTTGATTGCTCACTTTGGACCGGATTGAGTTGCTCAGTTTGCACCGGAACCATGTGCTCACTTTGCTCCGGAATGACATGCTCAATTTACTCCGGTATCAGGTGCACAGTTTGACAGGATTTTCCCCTAAGTTACTTCACCATTGTGGTATCTATCGGAAAGGGAACACTGGGGGTTTCTTGTCCCAGGATAAGCTTCCATTTGCCTTCGCTCTTCCTGAACGTATATGAGACCAGATAGTCTTTAAGAATGGTCGAATCACCTGTCTTCATATACATGCCGTTATCCCCTTTCCATATATAGGTGAAGCAGGCTGGATCAATGATTATATATTTTTCAAATTTGGTTTTAAAAGTCTGCCTCTCAACATACGGCATATACTTAGGGACCATTTTCGCTTGCTGGTCATAGGTATACACCTCTCCTGCAACTATGTAAGCATAGTCGGGACTGTTTGTCAGGAGGCTCAACAGCTTTTCTCCATCACTGGTCTTAAGTGCGCCAAAAATCTCATCAACAACAACAGAGCCTTCGTCTTTAACCGTAGCTTTCTGCTCTTCGGTCATGGGCTTGTTGGATGTGCAGGCTGCAAGGATCAGCAGGAATGGAATAAGGAGTTTCGCTTTCATTGTAAATAAGTTTAAGTTTCTACTTTAAAAATTCCCCTGAAAATCAGGAAATATATCAAAGTTATAACATAAAAAGGTGAGAGTCAAGTTTTTTCGCATGGAACATGCGGCTTGGCGCAGGGAGTGAGAATGAGGGAGATGGGGCGACGACACCACCAGGAAGAAAATTCTTGGTTGCATCTTTGCCGAAAAACTCGTTTTGGAGACAAGAAACCCCGCTTTGTGGGGTGACGAAGTTCCGCACAGCGGAAATGGGAAAGCTGCAACCAGTATTATAATTTCGTAAATCTTAAATCGTTAATCCTTGTTCTTAAATCAATTGAATATTGAACAAGGAACAAGGATTTAAGAATAAAGGAAGAGGTCAAATGACCTCTTCCTTAGTACCCGGAGCGGGACTTGAACCCGCACAGCCGTTATGGCCACAGGATTTTAAGTCCTGCGTGTCTACCATTCCACCATCCGGGCTATTAAAGTCTTGCGGTCTTGCAGTCATGCAAGTCTGAAAGTTTTACAAGTCCTTTGGACTGAAATGGATGTGCAAATTTATAATAAATTTATTTCATAAGGATTGGTTTNNCCGAAGCCTACCTTTTCAAGATCCTTTAATTGCGTAGCTGCATCACCGACAACCACATAATACATTTTCGAGGGGTCAATATACTTTTTAACCACATCGAGCTGTTCCTCTGGCGTGAGTGCCTGGACATAAGCTTCTTCCTGTTTGATATAATCTGCAGGGAGATTATATGCAGTCATAGTATTCATCATATCAATCAGGTTCCCGAGAGTTTCAAAACGTCGTGCATTGCTTTTCATCAGGCCTGATTTTGTGAAGCTGATATACTCCTCAGACATTGAAGTACGGTATTTTTCCATCTCTGTTTTGAATATATTGACTGACTCAAGAGTTGAATTTGTACGTACCCTTGAAGAGGCTGAGAAGTAACCATAATTTTTAAATCCCGAAAATGATGAATATGCCCCGTATGTAAATCCCTTCTGTTCTCTGATTATTTGCATCCATAACCCGGAAATTGATGCTGCACGGGCTCCAAGCTTAAAATTTGCGACAGTGGCGGGGAAGAAATCAGGATTTGTCCTGGGAATAGACGGGCACCCGATAGAAATTACTGATTGCTTGGCTCCCGGAACATCAACAAAATATATTTGTGATTTTTCGGGTGGGGCTGGAACTTTAATTGCCGCAATAGTTACTTCTTTTGCAGGCCACTTCTGATCAAGTCCTGCAAGTGCAGCAACTACTCTCTGCTGATCAACATCTCCTGCAATCAGGAATCTGGAGATAGTGGGCGAAAAGTAATTGGTATAATATTCTTTCAGATCATCTATTGTAATACCTTCAACAGAAGCTTCAGTGCCCGATGCATCCACTGCCAGTATGTTGTCTCCAAACATGAGTTTGTTGAGGGTATAAGTTGAGAGGAAATCTGGGCTGGCTGCATTCCGCTTTATTGAATTTATTATCCGGCTTTTTGCAAGAGCAAACTGTTCCTCATCCCATCTTGGTTCAAGAAGCATCTCTTCAACCAGGGCAATGGTTTTTTCAAAATTGCGGGCCAGCGTGCTTACGTTTATGGTTATATCTTCATTTCCTGCTGAGACCCTGATCGATGCTCCAAGCAGACCTATTGCATCTTCAAGCTGTTCCGGAGTTTTGTTCTTTGTTCCTTCATTCATCATTGTAGCAACAAGATTGGCAACACCTGCCTTTTCAACCTTATCAACCATGTGGCCGCCATCAATAACAATTGAATACTGGATAAGGGGAAGCTCATTCTGTGTGATGCCCCATATCTTTAATCCATTGGCAAGCGAACCAGCCCAGGGCTGAGGTACATTTACTTGCGGATCAGGTCCCAATGGGGGCATTACAGACCGGTCAAGTTTTGTAACGGTTTTAAGGATAGGCTCCTCAGGTAGAGCATCAGCCTTTGCTTCGGCAGCTTTTGTGACATCCTCCTCGACAACGCCTGCATTAACAGATCCTTCGGCAATGAGGTTTGCTTCACCTTTCGGAACAAAACTTGTTTCAACAAAGTTCTTTCCCTTTATATATTTATTAAAAACTGCCTTAACATCTGCCATAGTCACAGCCTGATAACAGGCCAATTCTTTTTTAAAATATTCCGGGTCGCCGGTAAACAATTCATATTGTGCAAGAGCAAACGCTTTTCCCTGTACACTGGAGAACCTGTTGTAAAATCTTGTTTCATAGCCGGCTTTAATCCTAATAAGATCTTCTTCGGTAAAACCATTCTTTTCAAATTTATCGAAGCCTTCGAATATAGCTTTTTCAACTTCGGTAAGATTCACGTCGGGATTAGCAGTAACAGATATCCTGAATGATCCGGCCAGCTCCTGCGATCCGTTTCTTGCCATTACCCTTGAAGTGAGCTTCTTATCTTTAACAAGTACTGTATAAAGAGGAGCTTTTTTGCTGTTGGCAAGCAGGTCGCCTAAAAAGTCGAGTGCATAGGATTCTTTGGAGAATTGTTCCGGAGCAGGGAAAACCATTGTAAGCTGAGGTGCTTTAGCAAAATTATCTTCGTGATAAAGCTTAACAGTGGAAGCCAGGGTAACAGGCATCGGCCCTCTTTTCTCAATATTCTCTCCTTTGGGTATTTCACCAAAATATTTTTCAATCCATGCTTTTACTTCATCCTTGTTGATATCGCCCGACACAACAAGAGTGGCATTATTTGGTGAATAGAACTTCCTGTGGAAAGCTTTTACATCATCAACAGTTGCATTTGTAAGATCTTCCATTTCTCCGATAACATCCCAGCTGTAAGGATGTCCTTTTGGAAACAGATTCTTTAGAATTATATAATCATTAAATCCATAAGGAGTATTATCAACACCCTGCCGTTTTTCATTCTCCACTACGTTTTGCTGATTGGCAAGGTTTGGTTTAGTGACCGTATTTTCGAGATAACCCATCCTGTCAGACTCCATCCATAGATCCATTTCCAGAGCGTTTTTTGGAATCACTTCGAAATAGTTTGTTACATCCTGACCCGTACTGCCATTGAAATTTCCGCCAGCATTGCTGACATAATTGACAAATTTGCCGCGGCCAAGGTTTTCCGATTCCTGGAACATCATGTGCTCGAACAGGTGTGCAAAACCTGTTTTTCCGGGAACCTCACGGCTTGACCCGACATGATAATAAATGGCCAGGCAGGCAATTGGATCAGATTTGTCCTCATTAAGAATAACTGTGAGCCCATTGGAAAGAGTGTACTTCTCATATGGAATAGAAAGCGAATTTTCTTTATTTCCGCTTTTACAGCTTGTAAACATAAACGCCATCAGGAACATAAGGGTGTAAATTGTTTTTTTCATGGTAAAAGGATTATTACTTACTAGGAACATTTAACTGGTTTCGAAAATAATAAAAAAAATGCAAACACCTCATTCAAGCAAGCTTGATTCGGCATTAATGGAAGGACGGGATTGCGTCGCCTGATGGCGCCGCGGACCCGGTTTGGGGATGCAATAAATACAAAGGGCTGCTTACGCAGCCTTTTTTGTTTGAGC
>PMBC01000132.1 GCA_003152835.1 Bacteroidales bacterium
CAAAACCATATGCCCTACGGGCAAATCTCCATAACCTCTATGAGGTATAAAAATATGTCCTAAAACCATCTGTTCTACAAAACCATATGCCCTACAGGCAATTCTCCTCTGTTGGGTATCGAAATGACAATTATTCCTTAGCCCGCAGGGGTTAAGATATTGTGGTTCTACAAATCCATATGCCCTACGGGCTATGTTTGTTCATTGTGAATATATCCGGTTTTTCTCTTACCCCGTAGGGGTTAAGGAATTGTAGAAGAAGTGGTATGAGATAAGATGAAATAATTCCCCGTAGGGGATATGGAAAATTGTGGCACCTCCCGATGGATCGTGAAAGGCTCTACGGGGATCAATATACGGGGAAGAGTCTCCACCCCGGGCTGAAGTCCGAATTTAGTGTTAACCCACCCCCGCCCCGCTGCTTCGCGGAGCAAGCTTCCGCTAACGCGGAATCTCCGTTACACTTCGATCTCCAGGGAGGGGAACTCATTGGGCGGAAGTTCTTGACCTTTGTGCTCCTTTGTGCTATCCTTTGTGTTCTTCGCGGTTAAATTTCTTATTTATCATCAACAATTACCCTGGTGGTCAGGAATGCTGCCCTTACAGACGGAGGACATGGAGAATCGATTCCCTTCACTGCTTTCCAGATAACTTCGTTAAACTGCGCGTCATTAACTTTATCCTCTGCCGTAAAATCGAACTTTTCGCTCATCTGCTGCCATTTGTTTTCAGCCGTGTTCTTTTCATTCAGATCGATCAGGCTCGGCCGGGCATTATAGACGGGATGATCAGGAATATTATTGAGGCTTCTCCAGAGAGGCATAGCCGCTGCATCGTACTGCGTCATTGGCGGAAGGCCAAGGATAAGTTCCATAGTGCGGAGGAGTCCGGTGGTAGTATAGGCCGTATGGTCGACAAATCCTTTTTTAACATAACCGCCTGCAAGATATGCTGTACTTCGATGGGCATCAACATGATCGGGACCGTTCTGTGCATCGTCTTCAACAATAACGATAAGGCTTTTATCCCAGATTGAACTATGGCTGAGGTAATCGACAAACATTCCCACTGCAAGGTCATTGTCGGCAACCTGTGCCAGTGGAGAAAGTCTTCCTTTGGACAACCCCATGGTATGGTCGTTTATAAACCTGATGGTATTCATCTGAGGAACCGCATTTATAGCCAGGAGAGAATCAAAATCACGTTTCCACTCGCGGAACCTGATGGTATCTTTTATCGATTGGTCCCATGTTGCGAAGTAGGGACAATAGTGGTTTTTTAATACAGGTAAATTGGGTTTACCGTCATCAGCCATAAACTCTCCGTAAGTACGATAGCTAACGCCATTTCTCTGACACATATCCCACAGAAAGCCGTTTTTATTGTTTGCGATCTCCCTGCTTCCTTCGGCAGAGTATAAGCCGCCACGCCCGCCATAGCTTGTGGGCCAGGTCTTCTCCAGGTAGTCAGTTGCATAGCCTCCCATCGACCAGTTATGGCCGTCGGCACTTACTTCACCATTAACATAAAAATTATCAAGCAATACAAATTCCCTGGCAATGGCATGTTCATTGGGAGTTATATTTTCACCAAACAAACAAAGATCAGGATCGCCGTTCCCCTGCTTCATGTCGCCCAGAACCTGATCGTAAGTCCTGTTCTCCTTGATTACATAAAAGATATGCCTTATGGGAGAGGGATCGCCAACTTTCTGAGGGACTGGGTTTCCGGCAGCGCCATCGGAAAGCATCTCTTTGTCTTTAACATAAGGGGTGTTTTTATATACCGCCTGCGAATAGATCCCAAGCTGCTTATCGTCGGGAGTTTTAATTATTCCAAGGGTACCTATGAAGAGTCCTCCTATATACTGCTCTTTTATCTTAACATTTCTTCCGCCCTTCTCGTAGGTAACCTCTGAACCTCTTCTCATCGGGTTTGGTCCGTACGGATTTGCCATTGATGTAAGTCCCTTGCCGTTGCTGACCAGAATATAATCTTTTGCAACCCTCACACATGTAGGATACCATGCTGCAGGAATGAATCCCTTGCCTTTGCTTGATCCCGGCACAGAAACATCAAAAACTGCGAGGCAGTTATTATCGGCATTAGCAATGTAGAGTGTCTTTTCATCAGAGCTCAGCGCCACGCCGTTTGTCGTTGAACCGCTGGGAGAACCCGGATAGAGAGCTGAATTAAGGGTCTCTGCAACTTTCATCTGCCTGGTGTCGATCACAGAAACGCTATTGTCGTTTGCATTTGCAACAAAGAGAAACTGACCGTTCCTGGTTATGCACATATCATTCGGGTTATCACCTACATCAATCTTCCCGGTCATCATTTGCGAATCAGTATTGAACACGACAATCTTATCACAACCCCAGCAAGTGACATAAAGAGTTTTATGATCGGGGGAAAGGATGCAGGTGTAGCCTTCTCCTCCAAGCGGAGTTGATGATAAGATTTTTTTGGACTTGGTATCAATTATATAAAGAGCATTATTCTCATTTGTGACGGCATATAGCCTTTTATTTGCGTCATCAACTGCGATCCCGGCAACCGAGATCTTCACGGGCCATGGCTTCCCCAATTTGAAGGTATCAGCCGGAGAGAGATGATTTTTCTTCACGGCATACCTTATTATCATATTATCATTTCCTCCTGAGGCATAGAGATATTTCCCGTCTTCCGAAAAGACGAGCCCAACCCATGATTTTCCAATGGGAATGGAATCGATCACAAAACCGTGTTTAATATTTATTAGTTCTATAGACTGATCGCTCTCTCCGTTGTTAGTTACGGCTGCCAGTTTTTTATCGGGCGAAACTGCAATGTTGAGAGGAAGGTCACCAACAGGTACCATTTTACCGGCAGGAGTCAAAGACCAGCCATTTGGCAGGGTGACGCGCTTAGCTTCAATTTCAGAAAGAGTCTGCGCCTTGAGAGGCAACGCAAGTATGATCAGAAGTAAAGCACTTAATGCAAATCGGTTTTTTGTAAAGGTGAAGAGGTTCATATCTGTAAATTGAATATTAATTATCTCTTTTTTAAATCTTCAGGGGTTAGCGTGATAAGATGGCCAACCGGCTTCCCGCTGGCTGTAAGAATAAAAAACAGGAATGGATTGAGAATAAGCTTTTTCATAGCCTGAAAGTATCGGGTCAAGATATGAAAAACAATTTTTATGAAGAAACGGTTAAGGGCCGTTTTGAATGTTTTGTCTTTAAGACTTTCAGAACATCCTTTTTAAGTCTTACCAGTATGTCGCCCTTAAATTCAACAGCCTCGCCGTCGATATGGAAACGAGTCTCATTTGTCCTGATGGTAAAAGGCTTGTCAGTTTTAATGTACCTGACATATTTCGAGTTTTTCATAGTACCCCTGAAGAGGCGGTATACGAACACAGGAGCAATTATTTTCGGGAATGGTTTTATCAGGACGATATCGATTATCCCGTCGTTCGGTTTAGCGTCAGGTGCTATGAAGGCATTATTGCCGAACTGCCTGGTGTTAGCTATTGAGAGAACGAAAAGGTCTTCGGTAAACGGGTCTTCACCTTCAAGCTGAATTGTAATCCGGACAGGTTTAAGCAGAAAGAAATTCATGAATGTCTGCCATATGTAAGACCATAAGCCCCGTATCTTTGCTTTGTCAAAGGAGTGGGCGACAAAGCTGTCGAGTCCGACGCCTGCCACATTAAGGCAGATCTGGTCGTTAAGCTCTATAACATCGATAATAACGCTTTCAGACTTTTTAATATCTGACAGAAGAGAAGATATGTTGGCTCTGAATCCGAATTCTTTTGCAAATCCGTTTCCTGACCCCATCGGCAGTACGCCGAATATCTTCTGGCTGCCTACAAGCTCTGATGCCACAGTCCGGACTGTTCCGTCACCGCCTGCAGCAATAAAGACATCGAACTTATCGAATGATTGCTTTATATGCGTACCCGATTCATCGATGCTTAATGACTTGAAGCAGGATAATTCGTTTTTCCGGATCTCAAGCAATTTTGGAATGATAAGCTTGGCAGGGATAACCCCTGCATTAGGATTTAAAATAAAAAGAGATCTGTTTAGCTCCTCACAACCCATAACCTTTTACCTCTCTCTTTTTTAAAGAGACCACTAAGGTCAATATTTTCTATGACGAAATCAAATATATGACGGACTATCCGAGAGGGAAAGACACTATTTTCTCATTTATCCATAAACGGATACCTGAAATCCGTTGCAGGGACGAGTGTCTCCTTGATAGTCCTTGGGCTTACCCATCTTGTAAGGTTGAGGTGACTGCCAGCCTTATCGTTTGTGCCAGAGGCTCTTGCCCCGCCGAAAGGCTGTTGTCCTACCATTGCACCTGTCGGTTTGTCGTTGATATAGAAATTACCTGCGGAGTAACGAAGGATCCGGCATGCATGGATCATTGCATATTTGTCGTTGCTGAATATGGATCCCGTGAGCCCGTATGGAGAAGTTTCATCACAAAGTTTCAGGGTTTCGGTATATTTTTCATCGTCATAGACAAAGATGGTCATAACAGGACCGAATATTTCTTCTTCCATAGTGATAAAATGGGGGTTTGAGACGACAATAACTGTAGGCTCAATGAAGTATCCCATTGATTTGTCACCCTTCCCTCCGGCAATAATTCCGGCTTCAGGTGATCTTCGCGCTAAGTCAATATATGCCATGATGCGATCGTAAGAAGTCTCGTCAATTACGGAATTTACTGCATTTTTAAAGTCCATTTCACCACCGGTTTTTGTTTCAGCAAGCATCGCCGTAAGGTGATTTTTTGCGGGTTTCCACAACGACCGGGGAATATATGCACGTGATGCTGCTGAACATTTTTGCCCCTGGTACTCAAAAGCTCCCCTGACGATAGCTGCAGCCAGTGCAAGCGGATCAGCCGAGTTATGTGCAAAGATGAAATCTTTTCCGCCGGTCTCTCCCACTATTTTTGGATAAGACCTGTAAAGTGAAAGATTCTCTGAAACCTGTTTCCAGATCGTATTTAAGGTAGAATTTGAACCTGTAAAATGAATTCCGGCAAGTTCTTTATGTTTCAAAACGATACTGCTGATAAGCGACCCGGAGCCAGGTATAAAGTTTATAACGCCATCAGGCATTCCGGCTTCTTTCAGGATCATCATGAAATAATAATTTGAGAGGAGTGCTGTCGTCGCCGGTTTCCAAACGGTTGTGTTTCCCATCAGGGCAACACTTGTATTGAGGTTAGAGGCAATTGCAGTAAAATTAAAAGGAGTTATTGTATAAATAAATCCCTCTAAGGGCCGGTACTCAAGCCTGTTTATACTATGGTCGTCAGATAATGGCTGCTCTTCGTAGATCCGGGAAGCAAAAAATGAATTGAACCTCAGGTAATCAATTATTTCGCATGCCGAGTCTATCTCTGCCTGATAAACATTCTTCCCCTGTCCAAGCATAGTGGCAGCATTCAGCAGATACCTGTATTTTTTTGAGATAAGTTCAGCTGCCTTTATCATAATTGCAGCTCTTTCCATCCATGCAAGCGTCATCCACTCACATTTGGCATCAAGGGCTGCATTGATTGCCATCTCAACCTCTTTTTCACCAGCCATATGGTAGGTGGCGAGAATATGGCCATGCTCAGAAGGCATCACAACTTTCCCGGTTTTCCCGGTCCGGATCTCCTTTCCACCTATGATTAGCGGAATGTCAATCGCCTTACCATACTGGTCATTCAGTTCTTTTATCAGCAGTTCCCTTTCCATGCTGCCAGGTTCGTATGTCAGCACCGGTTCATTTCTTGGCTCCCTGAAGTTGTAAATGGCGTTGTTCATAAATACGGGTATTATAAAGTATAAAAGAAAAACAATTTTTTTGCGATAATGTTGAGTTCTATCATAAAGAAGTACTCTAAACTTTTCTTTACCTTAGCAATAGTTTTTAATCAAGCTACCATGTCCGAATCAAAATTTTATCATTTTAGTCCCACTGGTCTTTTCTATGGTGTCAGTTCAGTGAAGGAAGCAATTGCTGCATCAAAGGAAGGCGGATTTATCTGGCTCAATTTTTTCGACCCTTCGATAGAAGAGCTTCACTCACTGGTGGATACAATGGACATACATCCACTCTCGGTGGAGGATTGTCTCGACAGCAGCCAGGTGCCGAAGATGGAGCAGTTCCCGAACAACACCTTTATTATTTTTAATGCTTTCGCCTATTCCGAAAAAACACTTTTTGTTGATGAAGTAGATCTCTTTCTAGGGAAGAATTTCCTGATCACGGTAAGCGGCATAAATTCAGAAGGAAGGAAACCCCTTAACGGCGTTACCAAGATCATCGAAAATGACCCTGGACTAGCCAAGGCAGGCCCAGCCTTTCTCATGCATGTGGTTCTCGACTATGTTGTCGATGGAAAACTTGATGCATTCGAGTCGCTGGAAGATGAACTGGAGGATGCAGAAGACGAAGTTCTGAATAACCCGACAGACTATAAGCCGGCTGAGCTGATGAGGCTGAAGAAATACCTTGTAAATCTCAGGAAGGGGCTCTTTCATGAAAGAGAGATACTGGTCAAGCTATGCAGGATGGATTGTCCTTTCATCCCGGAAAAATCAATTGTCCATTACCGCGACGTTTATGACCATCTTGCAAAATTCTTTGAGCTCACAGAGACCGACCGTGAAATTGTTACCAGCCTCATGGAGCTGTATACATCGCTCCTTAACAACCAGATGACAAAAATGTCAAATGACACCAATATCTCTGTTAGAAGACTAACGATGATCGCCACCATCTTCATGCCCCTCACCCTTCTTGCCAGCATAGGCGGAATGTCGGAGTGGTCGATGATGACGGGACCGGAGAACTGGAAAATATCCTACCCGCTCTTCATTGCCGCAATGGCAGTGATTGCAATCGTGAATTATTTACTTATTCTGATGGTCGAAAGAAAAAACGAAGCCCGGAAAGATCAATGACCACTGTTCTTCCTGAATCTTTCGGTGACAGCAGCAGCTTCTGCATCTGTAATTTTTGATGTCATACTGAAGGCATTTTCACCTTACTGCTATTTCCAAGTCTAAACATTGCAAGGTGCTTTTCGCCATACGCCCTGATCGCATACGCAAAGAAAACCCCGGAAAGGATATCGATGCTGTAATGGCCATGTGCGAGGAACAAAGAAATTATTATGACTGCGAGCCAGATCGCCATGATCTTTCTGTACTTTTTATCATTCACCAGCAGCAGGAGAAGGAATGAGTTACCCACATGTCCCGACGGGTAAACGCCAAGCTCAAATCTTGAAAAGCCGTTGAACCAGGGATCCGAACCATTGAATTCGGGAGGATTACCGAAAGGAGTGAGGACGATGAATATCCCCCTTACTATAAAAAAGATCCCGCACATCAGCAGGATGAAAGGGATTCTGTCATAAGCCTTCCTGTGAATGATATAAATGGCGACAGTGGCAAATATCACAAGGCAGAAAAGATCATAAAGCAGGGAAACGTCCAATACCGGAAGATTGTCAAGGATAAGGTCCGACAACATCGGAAGTGTCTTCCCTTCATTCACGACATGATGGAGATATGTTTGCGACGCTATATTTAGACCGGCTCCTGCTCCCAGGGTCAGAAGAGCGATATAGAAATACTTGGTTTTCAGAACTTCAAGCAGCGATTTGCCTGCTTCAATAATATATTCCAGCGGCTTTTTCCTTTCAGATAGATTATGATCCATAATACTCTGCCCTTAAATAATATCTTCAAAGACGTTCAGAAGATAGTTAATGCTGCAAATATGGGGGCAAATATAAGTCTTTTAGCTTATATGGGATCAATTATGTTCTCTGGCAATGACATTTCATTGTAAATTTTAAGGATTTCTTCTTTGTTTTCCTCATCAGCCTCCAGGAAACCCCAGGCAGTATCTGTCTGCCACATCCCGTCGTAAGCCGAATCATGGAAGGTACGGATCATGTGGGGAATACCCCTCTCATTCAATATTTCATCGAGGAGGGTTGCCTCGATCTCATTCTTAAAAACCAGGATCCTGACTGTCGTTTTCATATTGTGAATGTATATTTTTATACAGTATTACGGTTATTTGCAAAGATATGTTAAACCTCCCCTTTTCTTATATCAGGGTTATATATAGCATGCTGAACTCGAATTCAAAGTTTGGTGTAAATATATTTTTACCGAGTTTCTTTTTTATCTCTTCTATCTTCCAGAATTTTCCATCGTCGATCTCTTCGGGGTTTATAACCGGAATGTCATCACTGTTTCCGGTGAAAGAATAAACCAGCTCCCTCTCGCGGGGCGACTTCCATATATATTTTTTGTTAAGGTGAAATGTAATCTCCTTCAGTCCGAGTTCCTCTTCTGCCTCCCTTCTCAGAGCTGCCTCAACGGGCTCCCCGATACTCATATGTCCGCCGACAGAAGTATCCCATTTGCCAGGAAGAAGATCCTTTGTCATTGCCCTCTTCTGCAGGAACAACTCTCCTTGTGTGTTAAGAAGGTGAAGGTGGACGACAGGATGGAGCAGCATGCTCTTCCCGTTGTGGCAGACGCTTCGCGGTGCGATGGATATTTCATTTCCATCCTCATCAACTATCGGGAACATCTCTTCGGGTTCTTGCATAAAAGGGTTTAACATGTGTTTCAGCAAAGATTAAAAAGATTTCTGAAATAACTCCCCCTTTAGGGGGCAGTCCGGGCAAAGTGAAGGACGGGGGTCATCTCCCCGTTATCTCAAACCTGCACTTAATACTATTCCCATCTTCATCGACGGCCGTAACGACATGTTCACCAGCACTGGCAAGTATCTCTGCCTGATGGATGAACCTCGTTGTCGCTATGTAACTATTATCAAGATGCCAGAAGATCTTTTTTGAGGGGTTGCGGTGGACGACCTCTGCGATGACCCTTGTAAGAAATCCGGTCTGGTCGCGGGGGATGAATATTTTAACGCCCTGGTTCGGGTAGATAAACTCCATTGCCGGAATACTCCTGTCGGCCGCACATCCTGGCGCATAAGGAGGAAGGACTTTATATTCAGGGTGCTTCTGCCGGTAGAAATATTCCATTGCCGGGGGCAGGACGAACCATGGTTCATTCCTTATCCCGGCAGGGGATGCGCAGTCGGCATTCACCTGCCTGGTCCCGCCTGCATCAAGATGTATGATCCTGTGATAGGGGCATGCCTCGCTTCTTAATCCGCTGATGCAGGCAGGAACCTCCTCGGTTTCAGGGCAATCGGGACCGGCACGGCATCCGCTCAGAGAACATACTTTTATCATCGTCAGTTCCTCATCGGGACGAGTAAACCACTTTCCCGGACTCATCACATTTACGAGATCGAATAAGATGGGAGCGGCTGCCGTCACACCGGTAAGTCCCGGTCTGCCTTCACCGTCGGCATTACCTGCCCAGACACCAATGACATATTCAGGTGTTGTACCGACAGCCCATGCATCGCGGAAACCAAAACTGGTGCCGGTCTTCCATGCAAGGTTGGGAGAGGAGGAGAAATATTGCCAGCCAGCTTCTCCTTCCGGCCTGTTGACCTTTCGGAGCGCCTCATAAGTGAGCCAGATCGATGATGCCGAAAGAGGAGGAATGGTATCATTGTTTTCCACAATATTTTCTTTTTGCGCGACAAGTACCGGGAGATGATAATCACTGCCGGAATATCTCTTTTCCTTATTATACCTGTTAAGTACACGTGAAAGAGAGGAGTAGACTCCTGTCAGTTCCCACAATGATGTTTCACCGCCGCCAAGGATAAGTGAAAGTCCGTAATGGTCGGCCGGTTTTGCGAACGAGCTGAAACCTATCCTTTGAAAAAGCAGCAGAAGCTTTTCGGGAGTGAACTCCCGGAGCATCCTGACTGCAGGTATGTTAAGGGATTGCGACAGAGCCTGCGAGGCAGGTACTGCGCCGCTGTAAGTCATGTCGAAATTCTTAGGTGAAAAGCCGGGGAAGCGGGTAGGGATATCGGCTATGAGAGTATTTGGGAGTATATTTCCTGACTGCTGCATGCCTGCATAAAGAATCGGCTTCAATATACTTCCGGTGCTGCGCAGAGCCATTATTATATCGACATCCTCACCATGATCCTCCTTTTTAACGGTCGGAGAGTTTCCTACATAGGCAAGAACCTCTCCGGTTTCAACTTTTATAATTATACATGCTGAATTGTGAATGAAATTTCCCGACAGATTATCCTGATGAGAGCTTATTATCTCATTTGCCCTGGCCTGAATTCGCGGATCAATGGTTGTCCTGACCATTCTTCCTCTGGCAGTGCCGAAGAAATAATCTGTCAGGTGAGGCGCGTCTGAAGGGAGCGGTTTCGGTTCCCCGGGAAGAGGTTCATCAAGCGCCAGCACCAGTGTAATAGAATCGAAGTATTCCCTTTCGTACAGCTTTTTCAGGAGCTCATCTCTTCTTTTCCTGAGTATCTCCTGATTTTTACCGGGGAAGACAAGCGCTGGTGAGTTGGGCAGTACGGCGAGCGATGCTGCCTCAGCCCAGGTCAGGTCGGCCGATCTTTTTCCCAGGTAACGCCATGTTGCAGCCTCGAGGCCGACAATATTGCTTCCGAAGGGAGCATTGGCAGCGTACATTTTCAGTATCGCCTTTTTTGAACGGAAGAGCTCGAGCTTGAGCGCGGAAAGCATCTCTATTGTCTTTTCAGGGTAGCTTCTTTTTCTGCTGCCGCGCGAGAGACGGGCGACCTGCATCGTAATGGTGCTCCCGCCGCTCACTATTTCACCGGCTCTGATATTATCCCTGAAAGCTCTTGCAATTGAAACGGGATTTATCCCCGGGTGCAGGTAAAAATATTTATCCTCAAAGGTGAGCAGAGCCTTTTCAAACTTTCCGGGCACGCTGTCAAAACCCGGGAATCGCCACTGGCCATCACCGGCTATTCGGGCACCAAGAAGGGAACCATCCCTGGCTTCCACCACCGTTGAAAACGGCGCCCTGAACCGTGGCAGCGGAGACAGCAAAACCGCGACGATAAATGTCGCGGCTGCAATGAATAATATTTTAAGTATTCTTTTCAAGTCACTCCCCGGTCACCTTCACCATACTTCCCGGGACTCTTGCATAGCAGTTTTCTGTGTACATGGCTTCTGCCCATATCGAAGGCTGGTTGAATTCACCCTTGTAGGCGGCTGTAAGAATTAGCACGAATGTCTTCGTATCTCCAGGGGTGAGGAGGAAATATGTCATTACACGGTCATCCCTGAAATCGCGGTAGTCATACACGCTCTCTTTTATGCCGTAATTTGCCTCGAAGAGACGGGTGTTCTGTATCTCCCATCCCGATGGCACCATCTGTGTGAGGGCAATGTTTTCGACCCTTGCGAAGGTATTGTTTGAGACTTTCACCACCATCATGAAACTTGTTCCCTGGGTCAGGTTCTTCGGATCAACAGGTTTGAGATCCATGTTAACATAATCGACTTTCATGCCGAGTCCTTTCTCTTCCTTTGAAGCATCTGACGTAAGAGGAACTCCTTTTCTGATGAGCGTTGCATAAAGCGGGGTTTCCGAATTGTTTTCGATGGTAACGCTATTGTTCCCGCTGACAATTTTCAGATCGCTGCTCCACATCTGCCTGGGGTTAATGCCATGCTCTTTCTTTTCACCGTTTGCAGTCACCTTTATTTTTGCAGGAGTGGATTTATCACCCGGGATCGATCCGGCCCATTTCATGTACGAACAGAGCCCCCACGCTATCGACTGGGTGCTGTACCAGTAATTCCCGCTCAGGTTATCGCTGAT
>PMBC01000055.1:0-408 GCA_003152835.1 Bacteroidales bacterium
TTAAGGTTAAAATCTTTAGTCATATCACAAAGGTGGTAAAGGTGTTTGTCGAGAGAATGTACACCACCATCTGAAATCAGCCCAAGAAAATGAACCTGTTTGTCATTGTCGCGTGCGTAAGTGAATGCATCGGTAAGCACCTTGTTTTTCTTTATTGCCCCGGTTTTACATTCGACGTTTATCTTTACCAGGTCCTGGAAAATAATCCTGCCAGCCCCGATATTCAGGTGCCCCACTTCCGAGTTTCCCATTTGCCCCTCGGGAAGGCCTACATCCTCACCGCATGCCAGCAGTTTTGAGTTTGGATATTTTTTCTTCAGGGCTGTGATGTTTGGTGTCGGAACAGTGCTTATCACATCTGATTTTGAGCCGTCACCGATCCCCCATCCATCAAGTATCATCAATAAT
>PMBC01000055.1:465-27541 GCA_003152835.1 Bacteroidales bacterium
TGTAAGTTCTTAATTATTTGTTACACAGAGGGCCACAGACCTGCCTGCCGGTAGGCAGGGAAGGCACAGAGCGACATAGAGAAAGCATTATTTTAATTTCAGACTTTTGATACAGCCTCTTTGACTATTTTACTATATTGGCTTTGATATTATAGTTTTTCTGCGGACAGGTCGCCTCCAGGGCTATATCTTTTCCAACATAATTATTCCACTCATCCCGGGTCATATTTCTTGATACCAGGGTACAGATGTCTTTAACCAGATTATCGACATGTGTGGGCCTGCTTACGAGGTTCCGGGCACCTTCATAGGATCCTGAGACTATAAGCTGGCCATCAGGACTGAATTGCATTACAAGAACAAATCCTTCATTATCGGAGAGCGTGACAGGAGGTTCGGTCAGGTCCGTGATATTCTGAATGTTGAATATTTTAAGGGTCTTGTCATTGCTTGCCGTTGCCATCTGTTTAAGCAGCGGGTTGAACTGAATATCATTGATCTGAGTTGTATGAGCCTTAACCTCTGATATCTTTTTCCGTGCAGTAATATCCCAGAGCTCAACATTACCTTCAATATCACCGAGTGCAAGTATATTTTCATCCGGTTTAAAACGCACTACTTTAATCTCTTTACCTTCTGTCGGGATCCTGAAATTGTCGGCATTGCTTTCAGGATTCAATACAATCACTTTACCGTCGTTGCTGAGGCCGGCAAGATAGCTTCCATTCGATGATACATCGATCGAATTGATCTGCATGCCACCAGTACCAAGATTTGTACTTGTTCTTGAGGACATATCCCACTTAAGCACTTTCCCGTCAAGTGAAGCAGAGTAAAGATATTTCCCGTCGTATGAGAAAATAAGTGATTTGATCTTGCCATTATGTCCGTCCAGATCATATTTCATGCTATTCCCCTTAAGCGGAATCAAATGGATTGTTGAGTTGCTGCTTCCACAGGCAAGTACAGAGGCATCAGGACTTACAGCCAATACCTCAATAATATCAGTACCTGAATAAATAACCTGGTAGGTTTTTGCATCTCCGTCGAGATTCCATTTCAGCACCTTGCCATCATCGCCTGATGTAAAGAATTCTCTCTTACCTGGTATGAAAGCAATACTTTTTATTACCTGTCCGGTGTGCCCGGTGTAAGTTTTATAGTTGACATTCCCATACTGAGTGGCTACATTATACAGACCGTTATAGATATCGGCATCATTTTCAGGTCCGCCGTTTTTCTTATTGAACAGGTATGCCTGATAAGCCAGAAGTGTCTGAATATCTTTCTGTCCCTTTACTTGCAGCGATTTCATTGACATCGATTTCCCGATTGAGAGCATTCTCAGCCTCAATGCTTCATTTTTTTGAATTGTTGCCAATTCCTCGTTCTGTTTTGCCATGATGCTTGCCAGTTTTGCTGAATCGGCCCGCTGCTCGGCAATACTTTTCTGAAGCTGAGCTTCATTTGCATTTTTCACTGCGTATGAGCGCTGATCATTTGCAATATTTTTCTGCACAACAGCCTCTTCCTCTTTAATTCTTGCAAAATTGGCTGCTGAATCAGCAATATTCTTCTGGAGAACTGCCACTTTTGTGGAAGAATCTGCTCTTTGTCTCTGGAACTCCTCCTGTTTTCTCCGGCTCTCGGCAAGAATGGTAGCCCTGTCGGCAGCTATCTTCTGAACAAAGGCAAAAAGCATGAATCCTAATGATATGAGAGCGGCTGTTCCAAGAATAATCGCACTGACTTTAGTTCTGCGTATCTTTCTTTTCTGGAGGCGTATTTTGCTCTCTTCTTCATCAAAGAATGTTTTTTCACTTGTACGCAGGTATACCATGGCTCTTTCAAAGGCCGGATCATACCGCCGGGCCCATTCCAAATTTGGTTTTTGATTGTCGCGCCAGTTTATTGCAAGCTGAAGGTCGGGAGGCCGCCAGAGGCTGGTTTTCCCCTGCTGGTACATTGCCGAGGCTTCCGAAAGCCGCCTGTACATTAGTACTGATGAAGCTTCCTCATCGACCCACTCACGCAAACGATTCCATAATCTCATGAGACTCTCATGAGAAAGGTCAATAATGGAATCCTCATTAAGAGGAACATCCTGCCTTGGGGTAATAAATGACCGTGATGGTATCCTGAACTTTTCAACCACCTTAAACAACTCATCACTGGTGCACTGAATGATGTTTTTTATAGTATTGACACCTGACGGGCGACGGATACCTTTGTTATCGGGTCCCTTCTCAGTGATTATCCTGAACATCTTTTCACAGATCTCCCTTCCCCGCGGATCGAGTTCCTTGAAAGCTTCATCTGCGTGTCTCGACATAGCATCGCTCATTGTTCCGACAGCATCATAATCGGTTAAGCTCAGCGGCCGTCCAGGCTCATCAAGTTCCTGCCAGTAGGTCCATGTTCTCATCAGCGCATGCTGGAGTACGGGCAGCTGATCAGTTCTGTCCCCGATATCATCAAGAATTGTTTCGACAAGCTCAGGTTCAATTGATGCCCCGGCGTATTTAACAGGACCTTCGATTACCTGCCTGTAATTCTCCCTGTCCATGTGGGGGACAAGGTAGTTGCTGTTGTTAATTAATTGTGTAAGACCCTGGTAATGCGCACATTCAGCAATAAAGTCGGAGCGCATCGTTACAATAGTATATATAGGTGAATCAGGATGGCTTACTGCCCTTACAATTTTTTCAATGAATTCAGCAGTACGGCTTCCTTTTGACCCGCTTTCGCCCAGGCCGCTATACCTGAAAATCTCTTCGAACTGGTCAATAACTAACAGTATTTTTTCATTTCCCCTGATAAGGAATTTCTTGAGAGCAGTAGTTATACCGTCCTGGTTCAGATGCATTTCCAGCAGGATATTGTCAATTCCGGCTTTCTGCAATCCGCTTGCCGTGACATTTTCTACGATTGCCTCTCCCAGGCTTCCAAATGGGTCATTGCCTGGTCTGAACATGATCATCTTCCATCCTGCAGATTCCTTTGATCCCAGGTCGCGGATCTTCGGGAGCACTCCGCAATAGATCAGTGATGATTTCCCGGTGCCTGAAGCACCAATAACTGTTATGAACCGGTTCCTGAGAAGCTTTTGAAGGACTTCACGGCTCTCCATATCACGCCCGAAAAAAAGGTCGCTCTCCTCCGGGGAAAATGGTCTCAGCCCTGGAAAAGGATTGAAACGGAAGGTCTCATTTGTTGATCCCATAGTCAGAATTATAATGGCTTACTATACTTAATATAAGTTGTTTAAAGTTGGTCGTCGTTCTGCCTGGTGCCATATCGGATGGGTTTAGTGCTCAATATTTCCAATATAGTTTAGAATAATCGAAGATTGTTCCGGATACTGGTAATGAAAATCCTCAACAGCACTTAGTGGCAGCAGATAGAATCCTTTTTCATTTATCATTCCTTTGACTTTAACTCCTGCTTCAGTCTGATCGCTGACTATTACTGCTTCACTTCCGGCATGGATGGTCCAGAGTATATATCCTCCTGCCTTGGGCAATGCTTTATCTCCCAATACTTTCAGGTATTTCATTGAACTTGCCAGAAAGAGAAGATAATCTTCATCAGCCCCTGTAAAAAGATCCGAAAGAAATCTGACTTTCCCGTACAGCATCTCTTCTGCAGGAATTTCATTGTTCATAAACATGATAATCCGATCTTTCAGTTTTCCATCAATTCGTCCTGAAACAGAACTATAAATTCCATTCCCCGACCTTGCAATTAATTTTGCAGATTCCTCCTGGAGGATCTGTTCAGGACTGAAAAGAAGCGCTATTGCTGACTGTGCGAGAATTCCGCTTTCAACGGAAGTTATATTCCTGAGGGCACATGCCCGTATCCAGATTCCAAGAAGGTTATAATCGCGGTTTAGGATATCATCAATTAGTTTCGGATTATCTGGTATCTCGCACGGGTAGAAATGGGATANNCCTTCGGCTGTACCGCCCGAGAGATTTTCCCTTATCCTTGATATTGATCCTGAATCATAAGTTATTGAGAGAAGGTTGAACAGGAACAGGTTCCAGCGCGCAATATCCTTATTCAAAGGCTGCAGAAGGCGCTCATCATTTATTTTCTTAAGAGAGATTTTTGCGGAAAGATCCCATGTAATGATCCCAATAACATCCGAGATCAGCTGGTGAAGATGGTCCCTCTCCTGATCCGGAGATATGAACCTGCTACCCGCCAGGAGTTTGAGCGCAACTTCCTTCACCTGGCGTGAATTCGACCAGAGCCTTGAGAAGATAAACATAAGGTTATCACTGCTGCCCTCTTCAGCAAGTATCCGGAGAATTGCTATGCTGGTTTCCATATTCCCTGAAGATACCATGTAATATCTTTGCAGCTGATCAGATGCATCGCTGCCAAGGCGCCTGAGAACATTTTTAGCCTGTGTTCTGAGTTTCGGAATCTCGAGACACTCACATACTTCCTGTACCATGTCCTTGATTCTGAATTTCCCGATCAGCATTATTCCGACTGCCCTTGAATCATCAGAGTTATCCCTTAAAAGCCTCAATATCTGAGTAGTCTGAGGTTGCCTGGAATCTAAAAGGAGCTTGTGTGAGAACCTCTTCCTGTCGTCATTCTCCGTAACTAAAGAGGAAAGATGTTCGAGGCTTTCCGAAACAGAAGCCGCACGCACCCTTATCTCTTCTTCCCTTTCCTTGTCAGCGGCAATCTTTTTTATCAGAGGAAGAAGGCTTATGTCCTTAGTGTCATCTGCATAGTTAAGGATCTTTATCAGAAACCATTTACCCGGATATCTGTCGAGAGATTTATAATCACCAGTAACAAGATCGAAATAATTTTCCCTGAAAGTAAGTCCTGCTAAAAAATTTCCTTCTTTTCCGGGTATTTCCTGCTGAACCTGCAATGAGGCATTATCACGGATCCCGCTTTCGAGGGTTTTCCTGATCGACTTCCTGTATTCAGAATAAACCTTAAAGGCGACGAATATCCACAAACCGGTTATAGCAATCAGTACAACCGAGAAATGTATCAGCCTTATAAAGCCAAGAATTCCCAGACCTGAAAGGAGAAGTCCCGAAGAAAGCGCTGCGATCTCATTTATGGTTCCATCCATGCCAGACTGAACAACATGCCTGGTTTTTTCGTCAAATGTCAGGTAAATTGCCTTTAGTGAAGGTAATTCTATCGAATCCCTGAGCGATCTTGAAAAGAGACGGCTCATGGCAAGGATCATAAAAAAGAGCATGAACCCGCTTGTGGCAGGGGTGAATCCCATTATCGTTCCAATTACCACAGCTATGATTGTAAAGCCAGCAATGAGAACCGGAGACAGTACAAGACTGGTGCGTAATCCATAATTTCTTATCAGGTAGGCGAATACGGTCAGCTTTATTAAAAGGGCGAATATCATCAAGCTGCCGGTAAAGAGCCCAAGGAATCGCGCCATATCTTCTTCGGCGGGATATTGTACCCTGGTGACTGCCATAAATGAATACTGAACAAAAAAGGCGGTCATTACCGAAAGGCCAGTGAATATCGCAAGTATCCTGAAATATGAATTTTCTCTTATAAGTCCAGGAATAGATTTGCTGCCGTCCGGTTTTGAATTGTCGCATCTCTCTGTTGTTTGTATGACAAGGAACCTTGAGCCGATTGATATCTGCAAAATAGTTGCAGTGAGTATGGCAGCAGCGCTTATCAGTAGAATATTATGGGGCCTGAAATTGAGTGAAAGAAGAACGGGAATGGCGAAGCAGCTGATAATTATCCCTATGATGAGTCCGGAATCGACAAGACTGAATAACCGTTTACCCTGCCTGTGCATAAAGAGCTGGCTCAGAGTTTCACGGAAACCGAGCATTACCAGGATATTCAGAGGGCCCAGCATGATGAAAATCAGGAAGATCACCCACTTTACCGGATTAATCAGAAGGATTATCCATAAAATCAAAGTGAGCGCAGCTGCAAAGGCAATGTTGATGACAGAAAAATTTCTGAAGTTCAAGCGAGTCTGAAGCCGGGTATAAACTGTAGTTAGAATAATTCCGGCTAACCCCGAAAGAACATATCCCCATGCCATCTTTTTCTCATCAAAAATTGAAAGAAATAATGAATGGGCGCTGATATCAAATGTACCAAGAAATATCCCCACGAAAACAGACTGGGCAAGGAGCACGGCAATCACAGATTCCTCTCCGGTTTTGATTCCTGGAAATGAGAACAATCTCTCTTTCATAAGTATCCCCCGCCTTAAATTAGCGCACCCTAAAATAGTAATTAAATCCCATCTGAAATATCATCAAATCGCTTTTTTGACGAACATCCATGAAAGATATGCATATGAGAAATGGGAAATGACGGGCTGGAAAAAGTTTCAGATCCCCGAGCCCAATTTAATTATAGATTGTAAATTATTGATATCCAAATTAATACCTTCAACAACAATATTTGCCTTATTGTAGAATTTTTCGCGAACAGTAAGTTTTTCATCAATAAAGTCATAAAGCTTATTGTCAGGAACATTTTTTAATATGGGTCTGTCTTCCGTTGACCCGAGGAGCCGGCCGACCAGCTGACCCGTCGACATTTTCAGATATACTGTAACTCCGGTTTCAAGCATGAACTCCATATTATCGCCGTGGCAGGGAGTACCTCCTCCTGTTGAGACAATTGTCCTGACTTGTGATTTCAGGCTTCTCAGGACCTCCGTCTCGAGGCTTCTGAATCTATCCTCTCCTTCCTGCGAAAAAATCTCAGGTATGGTTTTGCCAGCCACTTCTTCGATTTTCCTGTCAAGATCTATGAATGACCACCCAAGGGTCGCAGCCAGTCTTTTACCGGCGGTTGACTTGCCGCTGCCCATAAAACCGATGATATAAACAAGGTTTTTCCCGTGCATCATAATTCCAGTTTCATCTGGGCCGGATCTTCATGTGGAGGCTGCTTATGCTCTTCATCATCATTTTCGGGTGGTATGGCAGGTTTGCTTTCCTTCTTAATCACAGGCTCAATTTCATGAATATTTTCTACCATGAAGCTGGTAAGCCTTTTCCCTTTTGCCTTATAGCTCTTGACTCCTATGAACTCTGAAACCTCAATTATCTCATTGTCGCGGTTTTTGTGCTTCCCCCCGAATTCGATCTCGAACCTGGGATATTCAACTTCGGTAATGCTCACCATCTTCGACTCCGTATCCTCATTGATAAAGCACTGAGGTTTTTCAGATTCCTCAATAACGAACCGCTTCAGGTAATAGAATTTCTGTTCTGCGTCCCAGTATACTACAGAGTATACTTTACCGGGCCTGAATTTCTCAATTACAAGAATATTTTCCTCGAAATGGTTGGAGAGGTCGAAATTTGCATGCCTGAAGAAGCCGTTCTTTGTAATGACCAGTATTTTTTCGTCGCCGCTGAATTCTCCTAGGTAGTTACCCCGGCCGTCGACATTGAGCCTGAATACGGCATCGTCAAACCAGATCTTCCTGCCGCCAAGAGTCGAGAGCCCCTTCTCCTTCAGCGCGATCTTGTGAACTGCATTCTTGGTAAGGATGTTACCCATTGAAGATTTGCCCTTGATGCCAAGCTGCCCGAAATCAAATTCAAATTCCAGCTTTTTCAGGCGGGCCTTCGGCTTATGATAAACCTTTATGACTTCTGCCTCTCCGTTTGGGTTTGCGCTGAAATAAACGATTTTTGAACCGGCCTTTCCCCTGGTCATATTGTACTCCTTGTCGCGGGTGAGACCTGTGATCGCACAGCGTTTTGCAAGGAGCGATCCGTCCTTGCCATCCTGATACACTATATTATAGATGGTCCTCTCATCATTTTTAATGAAAACCTGGGCATATAAAATATCATTCCCGACAAATATCTTGTCGGCCACTTTAGTTATGAGAAATACTCCATCCTTCCTGATAATAATTATATCATCCATATCGGAACACTCGCATACAAACTCATCCTTCTTCAAGCCGGTTCCGATAAATCCCTCCTTATAGTTTATATAAAGCCTTGCATTATTGGCAACAACTTTGGCAGCCTGAATGGTATCGAAACTCCTGATCTCGGTTTTTCTCTCCCATCCCTTGCCATATTTTTTCTTTATTTGCTTGAAATAATTAATTGTATATGGTATAATATTCTTCAGATGATTTTTCACCTCTTCGAGCTCAACCTCAAGGCCCTTGATATGCTCATCAGCTTTCTTGACGTCGAACTTTGAAATTCTCTTTATCCTGATTTCAGTAAGCTTAATGATATCCTCGCGGGTCACATCCCTTAAAAGTCTCTTCCTGAATGGTTTAAGACCTTTATCAATAGCGGTTATAACGGCCTCCCATGTCTCGCTCTCTTCTATGTCGCGGTAGATCCGTTCCTCGATAAAGATCTTCTCGAGCGACGACATGTGCCACTCTTCCTGCAATTCTGCTTTTCTTATCTCCAGCTCGGCCTTCAGCAATTCAACGGTACGGTCGGCTGAATGTTTGAGGATTGAGCTCACCCCCATGAAAGAGGGCTTGTTATCGGTTATTACACATGTATTGGGCGATATTGAATATTCGCAATCGGTGAATGCATAAAGCGCATCTATCGTCATGTCGGGTGAAACACCCGGCATGAGCTGTATTACTATTTCGACATTTGCGGAAGTATTGTCGTCGATTTTCCTGATCTTGATCTTTCCCTTTTCGCTTGCCTTAATTATCGATTCTATAAGAGAAGATGTCGTTTTTCCAAAAGGTATCTCAGTGATTACCAGCTCCTTCTTATCAATCTTATCAATCTTTGCCCTTATCTTGACAACTCCTCCGCGCTGACCATCATTATACCTGGAGATATCAATAAATCCTCCTGTCGGGAAGTCGGGGTAAATGACAAAATCCTTTCCCTGGAGATAATCAATGGTTGCATCGATAAGTTCATTGAAGTTATGAGGAAGTATTTTTGACGCAAGGCCTACGGCAATTCCTTCTACGCCAAGTGAAAGAAGAAGCGGGAACTTGACCGGAAGTGTGACAGGCTCCTTATTGCGGCCGTCATATGAAAGCTTCCATTCAGTTGTTTTGGGATTGAAAATTACATCAAGTGCGAATTTCGAGAGCCGTGCCTCAATATATCTCGGAGCTGCCGCTGAATCGCCGGTAAGAATATTTCCCCAGTTACCCTGAGTGTCAATCAGGAGATCCCTTTCACCAATTTGTACAAGCGCATCGCCTATTGAGGCATCGCCATGAGGATGGAACTGCATGGTGTGCCCGATGATATTGGCTACCTTGTTGTACCGTCCATCGTCCATCCGTTTCATTGAGTGAAGTATACGCCTCTGAACCGGCTTGAGACCATCGTTAAGATCAGGAACCGCACGCTCGAGAATTACATAGGAAGCATAATCGAGGAACCAGTTCTGGTACATCCCCGACAAAGCCGTCACTGAATGAAGGGCAATATGCCCCTGAGGGATATCTTTCTCTCCTTCAGGTTTTTCAGTTTCAAGTTCAAAATCGTCCATAATCACACTAAACGCTTCCTGTTAATACTTAACCTTTTCCTCATCAATAATATCAAGGTCAGTCCTGAGGTTTTCAATGATAAAGTCCTGTCTTTCAGGTGTGTTTTTCCCCATATAGAATTCAAGGTAACCATTCACGGTATCTTCCTTTTTCATCCTGACAGGCTCAAGCCTCATATCCTTGCCGATAAAATTGGCAAATTCGTCAGGCGATATTTCACCCAGGCCTTTAAACCTCGTGATCTCAGGATCCGGTCCCAGGGCTTTGACAGCCTTAGCTTTCTCATCCTGTGAATAGCAATATCTCGTTTCCTTTTTGTTCCTTACCCTGAAAAGCGGCGTCTGCAGAATATAGACATGCCCCTTTTTTACAAGATCAGGAAAGAATTGAAGGAAGAAGGTGAGAAGAAGAAGCCTGATATGCAATCCGTCAACATCGGCATCGGTGGCAATCACAACATTATTATAGCGCAGGTTCTCAATGCCGTCTTCAATGTTCAATGCCGCCTGCAGGAGGTTGAATTCTTCGTTTTCGTAAACGATCTTCTTGGTAAGTCCGAATGAATTGAGCGGCTTACCGCGAAGACTGAACACTGCCTGGGTCTCAACATTCCTTGATTTGGTAATAGATCCGCTGGCAGAGTCTCCTTCGGTTATGAATATCGTTGAATCGAGCCTGTTGGTATCATTTGAATTATAATGTGACCTGCAATCTCTGAGCTTCTTGTTATGAAGACTTACTTTTTTTGCCCTGTCGCGTGCAAGTTTCTGGATTGATGAAATAGCTTTCCTCTCTTTTTCCGAGTCCTGAATCTTTTTCAGGAGGATCCCGGCAGTCTCAGAGTTTTTATGAAGGTAATCATCAAGCTGTTTCTTGATAAAATCTGTAATAAATGTCCTCACAGACGGCCCTTCAGGTCCCATATCCTTTGACCCGAGCTTGGTCTTGGTCTGTGATTCAAATATCGGTTCTTCAACCTTGATGCTTATTGCAGCAATGATCGATGAACGTATGTCGGAGGCATCGTAATCTTTCTTGTAGAAATCCCTTATTGTTCTGACGATAGCCTCCCTGAAAGCTATCAGGTGGCTACCTCCTTGTGTAGTGTTCTGCCCGTTGACAAAACTGTAATAATCTTCGCCATACTGGAGACCGTGTGTAAATGCGATCTCAATATCTTCGCCGTTAAGATGAATAAGAGGATAAAGACCCTCCTTGTTCATGTTCTCATTCAGGAGGTCGGCAAGGCCGTTCCTTGAAAAAAACTTATTGCCGTTGAAATTGATTATCAGACCGGAATTGAGGTATACGTAGTTTTTCAGCATTGAATCCACGTATTCCGAAATGTAGAAGTAGTTACCGAACATAACTTCATCCGGCTCGAATATCACTTCAACTCCATTCTCTTCGGCGGTGGCTTTCAGCGGGTGATCCTTTCCAGTTATGCCATGCTCAAATTCAATCACCTTTATCTGTCCGTCGCGAATTGACCTGACAATGAATTTAGATGAAAGCGCATTAACTGCCTTCACTCCGACGCCGTTAAGGCCAACAGATTTCTTGAATGCCTTGGAATCGTATTTAGCCCCGGTGTTCATCCTCGAAACGGCATCGAGCACCTTGCCGAGGGGTACACCCCGTCCATAATCGCGTACCCTGACCTCCCTGCCATTGATCGAGACATCAATCTTCTTACCGAAACCCATCATGTATTCATCAACGGCATTATCCATTACCTCTTTCAGCATGACATAAATGCCGTCATCCTGCGATGAGCCGTCGCCGAGCTTGCCGATATACATACCTGGCCTCAGCCTGATATGCTCACGCCATTCAAGGGTTTTAATATGTTCTTCAGAATATCCAACAACCGACATTTTGCAGAAATTTTGCGCAAATATAGTCAAATAGAGTTGTCACTATCTATCAATTTTTCAACAATTGGTCAGATTTATCATCCGGGTACAACAGATAAACGGCTGAAAATGAATCACGATGACAGCCGGACAAAAACTTAATAACAGGTGGAATCTTTAAGAATATTTCAGCCCAGGATACCCATTTGTCTCATTAAAAGGACTGCATTCCTTTTGCTTGCAATGCCATCGCGCAGTTTATAGTCAAAGCTGATATTCTCACCATCAATATCAACCTCAATGCATTTATTTGTTATAACACCGGGGTGCTCCTTTTCCATCGCACCAAGTGAAGTGTCGTGTGTTGCTATCAGGCCGGTGCCTCCCAGGCTTATTACCCGGTTGATGAATAATTTCGATCCCTGGCTCTTATCATCTGAATTTGTTCCTTTAAGAATCTCATCGAGTATGAAAAAGAGATTCCTGCCGGAAGCAAGTTTTTCCTCAAGTGATTTCAGCCTTTTAAGTTCAGCATAAAAATATGATTCATTTGAGGAAAGTGAATCCGTGGTCCGCATGCTTGTAAACAATCTCACCGGAGTAAAACTAAACTCTGAAGCACAAACGGGGGCTCCGGCCATGGCAAGAATATAATTAACAGCCACACTCCTGAGGAATGTGCTCTTGCCTGCCATATTTGCACCGGTAATTATACAGATCTTCCCCATGGCAGGAAGGTTGAAATCATTGCATACCCGATTTGCCTGATCAATAAGCTGATGGCCCATTTGCCTTGCATTAAACGGGATCCCATCTTCTGATAATGACGGAAAGACAAATGCCGGATTATTATAATCATAATTCCCGAGACTTATAAATGCATCTACCGCTCCCAGCATCTCAAGCCAGAGAGGGAACTGGACACTGTTTACCCATTTCCATTTTTCAAGTCTTCTAATACAATGCAAATCCCATAATAACAAACCATTAAAAACAAATCCTACGATTACATTCAGCCTGCTGTCGAATGCCCGGATTATCCTGCTGAGCTCTTTCAGGGACGAAACAGCTGATTTGTTTCCTCCCTTGATACTGGTTTTCATCCGGTTGATCAAGGCTGAATCAAACGACTCATTTTCAATAAGCTCAAGCAGCTTCCCGAACGAAGACAGGAATCTGAATCTCCCGGTAAGATCCTCATGGATGGCTGATGATCTCTTCAGATTAAAGAGAATGATAAAGGCATTAAGAAGAAATAAAGAGATAAAAAGAGAATAATGTAATAAGCCTGCAGCCGTCAGAATAAGTGAGATCAGGGTAAGTGAAGGCAGCACCCAGATTATTGTCTTCCTGAAAACAGAAGAATTTAAAACAGATTCTTCTGACAGCCAGGCAGTAAGGCCTGAGATGTGCTCCTGTTCAAGGCTCTTATTCATACCTGTGGCCAGGAAGCTTTGCCTCCATGAATGTTTGGCAGATATTTCGGCTATTGTCTTCTGCCTTTCCTCCAGAAAGAGTGAAATGGAATAAGGATCTGAAAGCCATCCTGCAAGGACCTGCCGGCCATAACCTGTACAGGTTCTGTTGAGATACTGGAATAGTGATGAAGCTCCGAAAATATCAAGATCGTAAGAAAAATCGTGGCCCGTGCGGACAAAGGTATTCCCGTCCTCAAACATTGAATAATCTCCTGCAAGGGCTTTTTCCTCATTCATGTTTATAACCTCAAGATTAACCAGATACTCCTTGAGGGATGTATGCAGCGAATAGCTCTTCAGCAGGTAAAGGAATATGCCAATGACTAAGAACAATGAAATAATCCCAATTGAATTTGAAATAGTAAAAGAGACCCGGATCAGGATAGCGCCACCTATAAAAGTCACCAGCCGCAAAGCAGACAACAGAAGAAGAGTTTTTCCTTCCTTTTCGGCCTGGGATCTGAATGATGCTGCCTCCGCTGAATACTTTTCTTTCAGTCTCTCTCGTTCCATCCGTTTCAAAGTATTATTGCTGAAACCTCAATTACCGACCTTTTCATGACATAATCTGATCCTTTAAGATCGAAATCCCATCTCCATGTTTCTTTCATTGTACCCTCAGGCAGGTCAGCTAAAAGAGTCTTAACCTCAGAAATATTTCCGGAGGAATCAGTAATTATTTCTGCTGTATCTGTTATAAGCAGCGATTTGTGCTTTTCCAGGAACCTCAAATGGCTCTCCTGTATCTTTTTCCTGAAATTATAAAAATCCTCTTCTCCTGCCTTTGCCTTATTCCCGAGCATCCGTAACGGCATTGCCTCAAGCTGGGTCATTATATTCAGTGATATAACCAGCCCCGGATCTTCTAATCTGAATTCTGGTATCTCTATCTCTGCCAGGGATTTAAGCTTATTAAGAAAAGTACGTTTCCCTGCTTTTCTCCACACCTCATCAATCAGACCGCCAGAAATATCCTGTTCAGATAATTCAACATTTTTGAATTGTTTAACCTGGTCTCTAACCGGAGGAGGGTGAACAATATCGATAAGACAAATATGTTTTGTTCTTTCAGCCAGTTCAGTCAGAGGGATATCCATGAGCCATCCGCTCCCCAGGATAGTGATTTTTTCAGGTCGGTGCAAGTCGGCAGCTTTGATGATAAAGTCCCTGCATCGCTTCTCGTGTTTCTGCCACCCGATCCCCTGTTTCAGGTGACGGTATATCAGTCCCTGCTGGTAATCATAATATCCCATCTTAGAAAGTATCCTGCGATATGACTGGGGAAATGTCATCTGCTGATTTTTTCAGTCCTGAGCTTCTGCAATTCCTCTTTCATCATTTCCTGGAATTGCATTGCAAGTTTATCGCAGTCATCTGTTCCGAAAGTTTCCGGGTTTACCGGGTCAAGAACCCTGATGTCTATTTTATGAAATCCTCCGAAGACGATCCCATGTTTTGGCAGTACGTTACCGGTTCCATCCATTATGACCGGCAATATTGGTTTCCCCGTAGAAATTGCCAGCTGAAAAGCACCTCTCTTGAAAAAACTTATCTGGCTGTCGGCAGACCGGGTACCTTCAGGAAAGATCATTATTGAAATATTTTTCTTAAGGCATTCATACGCTTCTTCCATCATTTTCTCCTTGCTCTCCTTGTCTCCCCTGTCGACCGAAATATAGTCCGCCATCTTTACGTACCAGCCAAGCACTGGCACGCTGTTAACCTCTATTTTGGAGATCCACTTGAATCTGTACCTGAGGCAGTTTATTATCAGGATATCGAGTATTGACTGATGGTTGCAGATAATGACATATGTTGTTCCCGGCTTTGCCTTTTTCCTTCCTTCAACATGTATTCTCCAGATCGGGACGAGGTGTGAAATAACCCATGCCTGGTAAACCAGAAGCCAGTGAACAATTTTCCGGTTCCTGTCAAACGGAAAAGCCAGGAGCCAGACAATAAAAGTGATTGGAAAGAATATAATTATAATAATTATCCCTATAAGCCAGATGATTATCGATTTTAGTATATCCATGAACGATTAATAATTTAACCCTATTCTGTAAAATCGGACTAATATCTAAAAAAAAACAAAAAGTTCATCATCATTTAATAAAATTTCCGTGTTGAAGACCGATGAGATATCTTCCGGCATATGCCTGCATCCGGTAAGTTTCCCGGCAAATCGTGCGAACAGATCCGATCCTTCAATGGTACATTCCTGAATTATTCCATTTTTAACAGAGAGCATGAATTCGATTGAATTTCCCCTGATTTCCAGATGTTTCTTAAACTGGTAAGCAGGTCCGTAAGCATAGTTCCATTCCCATGTCCGGTATCTCGAATCTGCAAGCTCATTTATTTTTGTACTCTCATCCTTTGAAAGATTTACTTCCTGATTCTTATCCTGATTAAGGAAGTAATCCAGCATTTTGAATTTTAATTCGTTAATGTTTCTTACTGAAACCAGGTAATCTTTCAGGTTTGCAACCGGTGAAGGATTTGAGGCAACAGCCCTGGAGAAGTAGCAAGAATTATCTTTCCTTAATGATTTTTTCAGAATATCCAGATGCGAATCAAAAAGAAGAGTGCCATGATGAAGTACCCTGTTGCGCCATACATGTTCCGCATTACCTGAGATCTTGAGGCCGTTGACCTTAAGATCATTCTTTCCTTCAAATTTCGCTTCAACGCCTGTTGTGGCAAGAAATTTAATTACCGGCTGTGTATATTTTCTGAAATCGACCTGTTTGCCGGATGTGCTGTTTAAGATGAATGAAAAATTAAGATTGCCATGATCATGAAATACAGTTCCGCCTCCGGAGATCCTTCTTATCACCGGGATATTATTTCTTGTAATATAACGGGTATTTGTTTCCCTGTGTGGAGTCTGGTGCTTACCGATTATCACTGACGGGTTGTTGATGCCCAGGATCAGGTATTCCTCCCTGCTGTTCTTAAGAAGATATTCATCAGCTGCAAGGTTGAAGTAAGGGTCGGTGGTGGTCAGGCTTAAACAAAGCATTTTTCTTAATTCGTAAAATACTCCTTATTAATAAGTAATTTCTTATCAGTCAATTCATACAGTTTATACATTCCCCATCCTATAAATGCGCCGGCCATCGCTCCGCAGACTACATCGCCGGGATAGTGAACTCCAAGATATATCCTGCTGTATCCGATAACTGATGCCCATAGGATTATGCTGATTGTATACCATCTTCTTTTAATGAACATGAGGCTCAGCAGGGCTACATTAAAAGAGTTTGATGCATGTGATGAAACGAACCCGTAAAGGCCTCCGCATTCTCCGTTTACCAGGTGCACCATTCCCGCCAATGATGGTTCATGACAGGGCCTGAGCCTAAGGAAAATATTTTTAAAGAGCTGCACTGAAACCTGATCAGCAAGCGTAACAGCAAGTATAATAAACGGGATTATGATAAGGAATTTCCTCTTGTATCTGAAGCCAAGGTATAACAGGATAGCAAGATAGAGAGGGGCCCAGATTACCCGGCCGCTTATCGCATACATTACTGTGTCCCAAAACGATGAATGAAGGGAATTCAGAAACAGGAAGAGCTGCTGGTCGAGATGCTGAAGCATAAATAATTATCAATATTCGGTAAGAACTTTCCAGAGCATATCTTTCAGGGTCGTAAGGCCCAACCCGGTGATTGATGAGATAAATACCCGCTGAACATCAGGAAGGTCTTTTCTTGTCTCTTTCATAAGCTCCTCATCGAGCAGGTCGGATTTTGAAATTGCCAGAACCCTCTTTTTATCGAGCAGTTCCGGGTTGTACATTTTTAATTCATTGACAAGGATTTCATACTCCCGTCTGATATCTTTAGTGTCGGCAGGTACTACAAACAGCAGGACTGAATTCCTTTCGATATGCCTGAGAAACCTTATTCCCAGTCCTTTTCCTTCGTGTGCCCCCTCAATAATGCCAGGGATATCGGCCATCACAAACGATTTATTGTCCCTGTAGCCCACAATGCCAAGGTTTGGTGAAAGAGTTGTGAAAGCATAATCGGCAATTTTAGGCTTTGCAGCCGAGACAACCGAAAGGAGGGTTGATTTGCCGGCATTCGGGAATCCTACCAGCCCGACATCGGCAAGAATTTTTAATTCAAGTACGTACCAGTCCTCAATACCTTGTTCACCAGGCTGCGCATATCTCGGAGTCTGGTTTGTGGCTGATTTAAAATGAACATTGCCCTGTCCGCCCCGGCCTCCCTTTACAAGGATTTTTTCCTCGCCATTCGTGGTTATCTCAAAAATAACTTCTTCCGTTTCTCCGTTCCTTGCTACTGTACCGAGAGGAACTTCAATTATAACATCTTTGCCATCGGCTCCTGTCGATTGCTGTGAACCGCCTCCAACACCATTTCCGGCAAAGATGTGGCGCTGGTACCTGAGGTGAAGCAGTGTCCACATCTGGTCGTTGCCTCGTAGGATGACATGTCCGCCCCGGCCTCCGTCACCTCCGTCGGGACCTCCTTTGGGTACAAATTTCTCCCTGCGGAAGTGAGCCGAACCGGCACCACCGTTCCCTGAACGGCAGAATACTTTAATATAGTCGACAAAATTGGAACCGGACATGTTTAAATATTAACTTCCTTATATTATTAATATACAATCTATTATATAAATCTATTCTCCGTTGAACGCCTCCCAGCCTACTGAAGGGAAGGTTATTCAGTAAAATGTATCAGCCCCCCTTCAGAGCCTGTCCCGATAGCTTGAGCAAAGCGAAGGCGTATCGGGAGGGGATGGGGGGTCAAACCAATTTCTTCATAAACCCCGACAGCCTCCCGAATATATCATCAATGGTTCCCATTCCATTAACGGGCTGATATATTCCGTGTTTAAGGCAATAGTCAATTATAGGTTCTGTCTTTGCTTTGTAAACATCGATTCTGTTTTCAATTACTGCAGGGTCCTTGTCATCGGGTCTTCCAGACTGTTCTGCCCTGGCGATCAGCCTTTTTACAAGCTCATCATGATCAACATCAAGAACAAGCATGCTGTCGATCTTCATTCCCCGGGCATTCAGCATTTTTTCGAGTTCTTCTGTCTGGGCGACGGTTCTTGGGAAACCGTCAAACAGGAAACCGGCAACTCCTTTTGTGCTATCAATCTTTGCAGCGATCATCTCTATAACAACTTCATCAGGAACAAGTTCTCCTTTTGACATTATAGTACTCATCTTCTTCCCAAGTTCGGTACCTGCAGATATCTCTGCCCTGAGCATGTCGCCTGTAGAAAGATGTTTGAGATTGAATTTCCCGGCAAGTTTTACTGACTGGGTTCCCTTGCCTGATCCGGGAGGGCCAAAAATCAAAAAATTAATCATAGAATTCTTTTAATTAAGAAATAAGATAAATAGTTGTTTTAAAATTATCCGATAAGCGTGTACACCGAAGGAAGGTTACGGCCATATCCGTCATAATCAAGCCCATAACCTACAACGAAGTCGTTGGGTATCCTGAATCCTATATAATCAACAGGTATTTTTTTCTTGTATGCATCGGGTTTGAAAAGAAGCGTTGCGATCTTAACTCCTGACACTTTTCTTATCTTAAGCTCCCCAACAATCAGCTCAAGAGTATGACCGGTATCAACGATATCTTCCAGGACAATTACCTCCATGCCTTTGACATCTTCATTCCAGCCAATAAGTTCCTTAACTGCCCCAGAAGATCGAGTTCCCTGATATGATGCAAGCTTGACAAACGAAATCCTGGCTTTCAGGTCGATTTTCTTAAAAAGATCGGCTGCAAACAGGAAAGCACCATTGAGGATACCCAGAAAAACGACATCCTTACCTTTGTAATCATGGTTGATCTGATCAGCCATCTCACCAATTCTTTTGCTGATAGCCTCGCCCGAGATCAACTCCCTGAATTTTTTATCGAGTATAACTGTTTCTCTCATAAAGGATTTATTTGAACCGGAAGCCGGTGCGAAAATATAAAAATAATAGCTTATTTTTGTCCCAGCCGGTAAGTTTAATTTAAATAATTACGATGAAACCAGTTGTAAGCATAATAATGGGAAGCACATCCGACCTGCCAGTTATGGAGAAAGCCGCACAGGTCCTGAACGATTTCAAAATACACTTCGAGATGAATGCCCTTTCGGCTCACAGGACACCAGAGGAGGTCAGGGTTTTTGCTGAAGGAGCGGCAGCCAGGGGAATAAAAGTGATAATTGCAGCGGCCGGCATGGCTGCCCACCTCCCGGGAGTGATTGCAGCAATGACCCCGGTACCGGTAATTGGTGTCCCTATAAAAGCTTCACTTGAAGGACTCGATTCCATATTTTCGATACTCCAGATGCCTCCCGGAATTCCAGTCGCCACAGTTGGAGTCAATGGTGCGCAAAATGCAGGCATCCTGGCAGCACAGATTATCGGCACCGGTGATGAAAAAATCATGAAAGAGGTGGTAAAATACAAGGAGAGCCTTAAGAAAAAGATTGTTGAGGCTAACGAGGAACTTAAAAAAGTAAAGTTTGAGTACAAAACTAACTAATTGATTTCTCTGTGGCTCTCTGTGCTTCTCCGTGGAACTCTGTGTAACAAAAAGAATTAAAAGAACTAACACAGAGAGACACAGAGGGGGCACAGAGTTACACAGAGAAGATATTTTAAATCAATCCCGGATCGGATTGATTTTTTTTGTAAATTGGTGCATTATAATTGAAACACTTGTTCTCGCTGCACAAGATAATTGTTTCGTTGTTTTTTGTTTTTCTCTCATCGTCCGCAATCCGGAGTAATCCGTTCACTATTCATGCCGGAGCCGGAGAGAGAGGAACGGGATTGGCTTGCATAATGAGGAGCGGATTCTGGTCATCATTTTCAAATCAGTCATTACTGGCAAACAACAGGACATTCTCAGCTGGAGTAAACTACGAGAACCGGTTCGGAATACCAGAACTTGGAACATGCACAGCAGCAGTGATCTACCCGGCTGGAAAGAGTTCCATCGGCATTATTTGCTCACATTTCGGGTACCCTGAATTCAGAAGAAATATGGGTGGCATTTCCTGCGGAATGTCACTGAACGGGAATATCTCAGCCGGAGTGCAGGTTGATTATTTCTCTGAAAACCTGCCGGGGGAATACGATAATATCCGGATACTCACATTTGAGGCAGGGGCAGTTTTTGATCTGTCTGAAAAAGTAACGGCAGCCATTCATCTTTTTAACCCAGTCCCGAATTCAATAAGAAGATCCACAGTGCCATCGACACTTACAGCAGGAGCGGGAATTGATCTGAGCAAAACTTTGTTTGCCGGTGCTGAGGCTGAAATGAGCACAAAGGAAAAGCTTATCATCAGGACTGGTTTTGAGTATGAAGCTGCAAAGAAATTCTGGGTCAGGGGAGGTTTCAGTACAGAAAATTCATCATTCAGCGTCGGACTGGGATATCTCCTGAAATCCCTAAAAATCGATTTAGGTTTTTCAACTCACGACAGACTGGGAGTCACATCTTCAGTATCGTTGATTTATAAAATCCGGTAAAAAAAGAAATGAAATCCATTAACCGCAAAGATCGCTAAGCAAATTGAAGTTCGCTAAGGAAGAACTTACACAGAGATCCACAGAGAAGACACTGAGAACCACAGAGGAGGCACAGAGAACCATAGAGTTAACTAAATATCAATATTATGGAAAGAAATGAAATTACCCGGAAAATTATTGGCTGTGCAATCGAAGTTCATAAGAACCTTGGTCCCGGATTACTTGAATCTGCTTATGAGGAATGCCTGGCTTTTGAATTAAATAAGGCGGGATTGAGTATAAAAAGGCAGGTACCTACACCTGTAGTATATAAAGACATAAAACTAGAATGCGGCTATCGTATTGATATTCTGGTTGAGGAGACTGTTGTTCTTGAACTAAAAGTGGTCGACGAATTCAATCCGGTACATGAGGCTCAGGTTCTGACTTATCTGAAATTTTCAAGAAAGCAGATCGGATTAATGATAAATTTCAATGTAACGATCCTTAAGAATGGAATCAGAAGATATATTTTTTAACCTCTGTGTAACTCTGTGTCTTCTCTGTGCAACTCTGTGTAACAAAAGAATAAGAAAAGAATCCCCGCTTAATCTTGTTAAAAGAAAAAAATAAAATATTATCCTTTGCTGTAAATCTCTTCCCGCACTTTGCGGTTAAAAAGTACCAGTTATCTATAAAAGAAAAGCTTATAGTGCATTTTGCATTTTTATTACTCAATTATTCGTGTTTCTGCCAGGTCGCTAATAATGCTGAAATAATATCAAATATTGCTGAAGATATGGCGGCAGAAGATAGCGATCCTGAAGCTGCAGCCATTTATCTCGAATACCTTAATGAGCTTTCGGAGAATCCTGTAAAAATCAACCAGGCAGATGAGAATGATCTGTCAAGGTTATTTTTCCTGTCAGATTTCCAGGTAAGGTCCCTGGCCGACTATATCAAAAGAAGCGGGAGTATTGTTTCTATTTTCGAAATAGCAGCCATCCCCGGCTTTGATCAGCATGCCGCTGAAATGATGTTACCGTTTATTTCGCTGAAAGAGAATGTCACCGGCTTATCAGATACATTAAGTGTAAGAAGTACACTTATCACAAACTTAATCTTTAAACCTGGAGACAATGACACTTCATCACTGGGCTCTCCTTTAAAAATACTTTCTAAATACAGGATCTCTGCAGGAAGGTTTTCTGCCGGTTTCACCACTGAAAAAGATGCCGGAGAAAAATTCCTTACAGGTTCTCCACCTCTTCCTGAATTCTTTTCTGCATACACTTCATATTCCGGAAAAGGGCTCATTAAAAGAGCAATTCTCGGAGATTTTTCATTGAGGTTCGGGGCAGGCACCTGCATTAATACAGCTATGCGAACCGGAATCCAGCTGACAGCACCAGGGTTCATGACCGTGAGAGACAATTTACGACCTTACACCTCAACTGATGAAAATAATTTTTTCAGGGGTGCAGCAGCAGATCTTGCTATTAAAAAAACGGAACTGATAGTATTTTATTCCCGGAACAGAATCGATGCAACTCCTGAAATAAATTCTGATTCAACGATCCTGTTCGTCAGCAGTATTTATAAAACGGGGCTGCATAATACTCCATCCCTCCTTCTAAAAAAAGATCTTCTCACCGAAACTGTTTATGGAATGAGCCTCTCTTATAATTTCCGATTTATGAGGATTGGAGCCAGCTGGTCAGAAACCTGCTTATCAATTCCGCTGCATATTAATGCAGATGATCCTGAAAGCATCTACGCCTTTGAAGGAGCAGGAAACCGGTTATTCTCAGTTAATTATAACACCCTTGCAGGCAGGATATTATTTTATGGGGAAATGTCACTGAATAACTTCTGTAATTCAACGTTAGTCAACGGCATTACGCTCAGACCTTCCGACAGGCTTACAATCAATGTTCTATGGAGGAAATACTCGCCCGGTTTTACCGCTTTGAATGGAAAAGGTCCTGGAAACAGTTCTTCGTCATCCGGCGAGCAGGGGATTACCGGGAATTTCAGTTTTGAGGCAGCAAAACACCTCTTCATTTCTGCCGGATGTGATGTCACTCATTACCCCTGGCTTAAATACAGGTGCAGCTTTCCATCAATGTCGCGCAAAGATGGAATAACGTTACGATACCTGCCTTCAGAAAAGCTCAGTTTTGAGTTCTCGTACGATTACAGGTATTCGATGATCAATGATCAGAATACGTCAGGAGTTGCCGGTATAAAAAGGTCGGAAAGCCATACGTTTAAATGGCTTTTCAGATATTCACCGGAAAAGAATTCCTCATTTGCCACAAGGATAAGCTATAAAACGGTTTATCCGGTCAGGAGCAGTGGCATGCTTCTGCTCCAGGATATTTATTACAGATTTGACAGTTTCCCGGTCACACTCTGGTTTCGCTATTGTCTGTTCAGTACGGATAGCTGGGATTCAAGATTGTATACCTACGAAAATGATATATTATACAGTTTCAGCATCCCGGCATTATCAGGAGAAGGAAGCCGCAGTTACCTGATGGCGAAACTTGATATAGCCCATTTTGGAGAGATAAGAATAAAATACGGCTTCACGGGTATAAATAAAATAAATGGAATCGAAAGCTTTAACGATGAATTAAAATTACAATTCAGGGTTTGGTTCTGAAACCGGTGACCGGCAACCGGTAACCGGTAGCCGGATATTACCTGTCCTCCGGGGTTTTGATATCGCGGATATTGATCTGAAGATTCCTGTTTCCGCGGAATTCATTCATCTCAATGGAATAGCATATCTCAAACGGGTTTCCACCTTTAATATACTCAAAATGGTTAGCCTGGTTAAAGGCAATTGCCGATATGGATTTTACCGTGGATGAATCCTGGCAAAGGTCCAGTTTAAGATGTTCGCCGCTGGAACCAACCATCCTTCCGGAACCTGTATCGAAAACATTCTTTGACATAAAAACAGGTGACATATTTTCAGGGCCAAACGGCTGGAACTGGCTCATTACATTGAAAAAATCCTCATTGATCTCATTAAATGAGAGCTCAGTATCAATGAATACCCTTGGAAGAAGCTGGTCTTCGGTTATTGTGCTGTTTACGAACTGCTCAAACCTTTCGATGAACGGCTGGATATTTTCCTTTTTCAGTGTAAGCCCTGCAGCATACATATGTCCGCCGAAACTTTCAAGAAGATCACTGCAGGCTTCAATTGCCTGGTAAAGGTCATAACCCTGGACCGACCTTGCCGAGCCAGTTGCAAAGCCATTTGATTCAGTAAGAATAACCGTTGGCCGGTAGTAAGTCTCAATAAGTCGCGATGCCACGATACCTATTACCCCTTTTTTCCAGGATGGATTGTAAAGCACTGTCGTTCTGGCATTCACCGTTCGCTGATCTTCAGATATCATCCTCATGGCTTCAGTAGTGATTGTACGGTCGATGCTTCTGCGTTCAGTGTTGAAGTTGCTGATCTCCTTGCTTATACCTTCTGCGGATTTTACGTCATGGGAAATGAGGAGTTCTACAGCCTTGCTCCCCGCTTCCATCCTGCCGGCTGCATTTAACCTGGGTCCTATTTTGAATACGACATCTTCAACAGTAAGGGCCTTGAATACCTCAGCTTCCCGGAGGATCTCCTTTAATCCGATACGTGGCGATTCATTCAGCTGTTTCAGCCCGAAGTATGCAAGGACCCTGTTTTCACCGGTTATTGGTACTATATCTGAAGCAATGCTTACTGCAACAAGGTCGAGGTAATTTGCAATGGAACTGAAGGGTATGCTGTTAATTCTTGAATATGCATGAATCAGCTTAAAGCCTACTCCGCATCCTGAGAGCTCTTTATATGGATAACTGCAACCCGGCTGCTTGGGGTCCAGGACGGCAATGGCGGCAGGTATTTCTGATCCCGGGTAATGATGGTCGCATACTATCACATCAATACTTTTGGATTTAGCGTACTTTATCTTTTCCACAGCCTTGATACCGCAGTCGAGGGTAATTAATAGCTTGCAATGATTCTTAACGGCGAAATCAATTCCCTGGAATGAGACACCGTATCCCTCCTTGTACCTGTCTGGAATATAGTATTCAACATTTGAATATTGTTCTTTCAGGAATGAATAGACTAGCGCTACAGCAGTCGTTCCGTCTACATCATAATCTCCGTAAACAAGTATCTTTTCATTCTTTTTAATGGCGGTCGAAAGCCTGTCGACTGCTATATTCATATCCTTCATCATGAAGGGATCGTGCAGGTAACTAAGGTCAGGCGTAAAGAAAGCTTTGGCTTCCTGTGGTGAGGTAATATTCCTCTGAACCATCAGGTTGGCCAGTGATTCAGAAACACCGAGCGCACCGGCAAGCTGTTTAACGACAACACTGTCTCCGCGCTCTTTTATTACCCATCTCTTTTCCATCAGTTATTTTTATTAACCCACGATAAATCAAAAACTTCACCGAGTTTGTTTCTTACAATTTCTTTAACTTCATCAATATCAGCCTTACGGCCGGTCTCCTTTTCAATTGATGTGACTCCCTTGTCTGTAAATCCGCATGGGTTGATATGATTGAAGTATGAAAGGTCTGTATTAACGTTGAACGCAAATCCGTGCATCGTAACAAATTTGCTTGCCTTTACTCCGATTGCACATATCTTCCTCGCCTTCCCGGGTATTTCAGGATCAATCCAAACGCCGGTACCGCCATCAAGTCTTGAGCAGGCAATGCCAAATTCCCCGGCCGACCTGATAATTGCCTCCTCAATCCTGAAGATATATTCCTTAAGGCCGACATGAATTTCCTCCAGGTCAAAGATCGGGTATCCTACTATCTGTCCGGGTCCGTGAAATGTTATATCTCCGCCCCTGTCGATTTTATAAAAGCTTGCGTCCTTTGCCTTAAGCTGAATATAATCGAGAAGCAGGTTATCCTCCGAACCGCTTCTGCCAAGAGTATAGACATTAGGATGTTCGACAAATATCAATGTCCCGGGATGATTTTCCGAACCACGAAACTTATCGGATTCATCGTTTTTTTTCCCGTCAACAAGCTCCTTAAAGAGCGTCGCCTGGTAATCCCATGTCTCCTTATAATCCCGCAGACCAATATCTTCATATTTAACACAATAGCTCAAAACGGGCTTACCATATTTGACATTACAATATAATTAATATTATCATACGTTTACATGTTTCTCAGCATGAAAAGAAGAACGCACAAGAGGTTTGCTTTCGACAATATTAAATCCTTTTAAGAGAGCCGATTCACGATACTTTTCAAATTTATCGGGTGTTATGTATTCAACCGCATCCATATGATTGGCAGATGGCTTCAGGTACTGCCCGATAGTAAGTATCCTGCAGCCTGCATTGTAAAGATCATCAATGGTTTCATGTATCTCCGGTTCTGTTTCACCTAGCCCCAGCATAAACCCTGATTTGGCAGTTTTCCCATTTTCTGCAATATATTTTATAACGCCAAGGCTCCTGTCATATTTTGCCCTGGTCCTGATCTCCGGTGTCAGCCGCCGGACAGTTTCAACATTATGTGAAATAACATCAGGGTCTGCAATTATTATCTTGCTAATATTTTCAGGTTTCCCGTCAAAATCCGGAATAAGCGTTTCGATCGTAGTCCCCGGATTGACTCTCTTTATGGTGACTATAACTTCGGCCCAGAATGCTGCTCCGCCATCGGGGAGATCATCCCTGTCGACTGATGTTATTACGCAATGCTTCAGGCCCAGAGTCCTGATTGTTTCTGCAAGTCGCTGAGGCTCTGAAAAATCAGGAGGCAGCGGTTTCCCGGTTTTTGTATTGCAGAACTTACATGCCCTGGTGCAGATATCGCCTAATATCATGAAAGTGGCGGTTCCGGCATTCCAGCATTCACCTATGTTGGGACAGTTGCCGCTGGTGCAAATGGTATGAAGATCATTCTCCCTGACCAGCCGCCTGACCCTTGAATAATTCTCCCCGCTCGCCCGCTGCATTTTAAGCCATTCCGGTAACCGTCTGAGTTGTTCCATCATCAGATTTATTAATGTTCAAAGGTACAAAATCTCAGTGTCTCTCTGTGACTTCTCTGTTGATCTCTGTGTAACAAAAAAGAGTTTGAAGAACTTTCACAGAGTGACACAGAGGATCGCAGAGTTCCACAGAGGTGAAAATTTATTTATATTTGTCTGTATTGAAAATTACAATTAAGAAATAAAAATATTTACCATGGCAAATGATGAATTAAAGATAAATCGCAACTATCAGACAGTTATCGGCGACTTTCCAAAGGTGGGCATACGCCCGGTAATTGACGGCCGTGAAAAGGGTGTCAGGGAATCTCTTGAAAAACAGACCATGGGGATGGCAACACTTGCTGCAAAACTTATCTCCGCGAACCTCAGGTACCCTGACGGCAAACCTGTGGAATGTGTAATTTCCGACACATGCATTGGCGGAGTGTCTGAAGCTGCCTCATGTGCTGAGAAATTCAAAAAAACCGGCGTCGGTATAAGTCTTACCGTTACTCCATGTTGGTGCTATGGCAGCGAAACAATTGACATGGATACCGAAATGCCGAAAGCCATCTGGGGTTTTAACGGGACAGAGCGTCCGGGAGCAGTGTATCTTGCTGCTGCCCTTGCCGGACATGCGATGAAAGGATTGCCTGCATTCGGCATTTATGGACATGATGTCCAGGATGCCGGTGACCA
>PMBC01000053.1 GCA_003152835.1 Bacteroidales bacterium
GTCTGCAACCATACCGTACCCGTGTAATGACTGATATGTGTTGGCGACATATCTTTTGCCCCAGAAGGTCTGCTGAAACACAAACATTTTAGTACTCGTTATCCCTCCTGTAATTGACAATTTTCCATCTGACCAGCTTAACGAAGCATCCCTGAAGAATGAATACCTGTGAGGTGCTGAACCAGGTGCAAGATCTTCAGGAGAGCCCACGTTCAGTACTATCTTACCGGTAAATTTACCGTCTGGCATGAACTGGTAACCTATATAGGCTCTGTTAAGGCTGAAACCCGTACACCCTGCGGTATCATTTAAGTTAAGGTGGAAATCAGTGAATATTTCTGTGATAGGCTTGCCAGCCTGCACAATGCTCTGTGAGTATCCTGCCTGGGAAAACAACATCAGTAACACAAATACAGACAGAGTTTTTTTCATTATGTCAGGTTAATCTTACCAGAGATTGAATGTTGACAAAAATATAACTATTGTGGTTACGATCAATTTTTTTAAGTTTTTTTAAACAATTTAAACTTAGTGCTTTTTAGCATGTTTAATAAATATCTCAATTTATTACTAAATTTGGAAGCAATTAAAAATGAATGATATGAAACGAAAAGGTTTTATTGGGAGTTTATTAATACTCTTATTATCAATTTCATACGTAACTGGTTTTAGCCAGGAAGCAAAAAAATTATATGATCCGTCCATCGATGGAATGAAGCAGNNGATATTTCAAAGGTTATTTCGGATGATTATATTCCTGTAAAGCTTAACTACAGCCCCGAAAATAAGAACCTTTCTGCAAACGAATACCTGGGGAATCCCAAAAGGTTCGGTTTTCCGGTGCTGATTATCGTGGATGGAAAGGGTAAAGTTCTTCATATCCAGGACAGTAGTCTGCTGGAAGAAGGACAAGGATATAATAAGGATAAAGTCTTAGGCTTCCTTAAGAATTGGACGGCTGCTGCACTTGTCCCGGATAAACCCGCTGAAACCGTTAAAAAATAAATAAAAGAGGCTGTCAGATTCTGACAGCCTCTTTTCACTTGAAATGCAGCGATTGTATACCGGCTATTCTTTCTTTGACTTCTCTTTCGATGACTGCAATAAGAGGAGATCATTAAGGACTATTTCAGTAATGTACTTTGTACCACCTGTTTTATCCTCATAGCTCCTGTACACAATCCTCCCATCGACAGCTACTTCTCTTCCTTTTTTCAGGTATTTTGACGCAATTTCTGCCAGGCCGTTCCATGCCACAATATTGTGCCATGTGGTTTCTTCAACTTTCTGACCGTCAGCGTTCTTATACCCGTCGTTTGTTGCAAGCGTGAAATGCGCAACCTTTTTTCCGCTCTCAAGCGTTTTCATTTCCGGATCCTGACCAAGGTTTCCGATTAGCTGGACTCTGTTTTTAAGTGAATTCATGACTTTAGTTTTTAGTGAGACATAAAATTAATTTCATAGCAAACTTACATCCGCCTTCCAAACCTTCCCGGTAAATAACCGTTTATATCCGCCTTGTAATCATTTATAGTCATTTCTAACCGTTTGAAAACGTTTTATTATTTCAATATCAAATTCATACGTATAATTTGTATTTTTTATATCTTTATCAAAACATTAAAGTGCTGTGGAAAAGAAATGTCTCGATTGCGGCGAAAAAATTCGCGGCCGTACCGATAAAAAATTCTGTTCTGACCAGTGCAGGAATAACTACAATAACAGAATTAATCGTGATACGAATAATTTCGTTAGAAATGTTCATGGTTTACTGAGAAAAAACAGGCGGATTCTCGCTGACCTGTACAACGATGGCAAAGTGAAAGTGCATAAGGATGCGCTATTCGCCCTTGGATATAATTTCAGTTTCTTTACGCATATTATAGAATCTTCCGACAAGCGTAAATTCAATTACTGCTTTGAATATGGATTCAGTGAAACAGGGAATGATTTTCTTGAGCTGAAATATAACAGCGCTTACCTTGACTATCAGTGAGATATTTGATATTAACAGAGGACAAGGTATCGGCAAGTCCTACCAGGAGCTGTTCGCAAGATCCCAGATATTTGCAAAGCTTATCCTGACGATCTTTTCCATAATATCCCAGTTTGTGACCTTTACTTCATCAGCAGGTGTATGATATTCTGCCGGATGTGCTGTTTTAAATCTCATTACCGGTATTCCTGCCTCAACAAATGACCTGTGATCGCTTCCTCCCGGCGGATCATCAGATGGCTGATAATCAACGGCTATATCTATTCCATATTTCTTCAGGTTAGCCTCGGTAATATTCCTGAACTGAGGGCACGATTTAGTATAAGTCATGACCACACCTTTCTGATTATCATTGGCAATATATCTTGAGATCATGTCAAAATTTACATTAAGCTTCAGGTTTTTTACCGGATAGTTAAGATTATTGACATAATAGTGCGATCCGAAAAGTCCCTCTTCCTCAGCAGTCCAAAGAGCAATGATAATGGTTTTGTCAGGTTTCTTTCCTGTTGCCATTAATGCTCTTGCAATGGTCATTACACCAACGGTTCCGGAGCCATTGTCATCTGCGCCATTCCAGATATATCCGTTACTCATTCCCATGTGATCAAAGTGGGCGCCCAGAACTATCACCTGGTTGGGATCATTGCCCTCTATAATACCTATGACATTTCTTACTGAGATCTGTGTGGTTTTAATATCTGTCTTTAGGTAAATTGTATTTTCAGGTCCGGCAGAAACAGGGTAAGGCTGATTGATATCTGCTTTCTTTATATAATCTTCCGGAACAATTCCGGTTCCCGATAAAATCTCAGCTGCGGCCCTTGCTGAAATAAAAATCCTGTAAGGGTCAGATGAAGCTGTCTTTCCGGGAAGAAGGTATCTCGAATATGCGGGTCCTGGCACCGGGCTTCGCTCTGAAGGGGAGGGGTTTAAAAAATCCCTGGCTTCCGGTCTCCCGGTGACCATCGAGAGCGGGTTAAATTCAATAATTCCGGCTGCTCCCATCTCCCTGATGTAGTTATTCACATCCCTAACGGAAGCAGAAATCTCATCGGCAGTAAGTTTTTCCTTTACAAAAGCCGGCACTCCACTGATCCTGAGTATGAATTTACCTTTGATATTCAGATTACTGAAGTCATTGTATTTTATTTTTTCATTCTTAAACCCATAACCGGCAAAAACCACCGGTGCTTCAATCTCAACAGGAGGATAGGAGGGATAAAGCGTGAAATCAACCTGGTATGTAAAGTCAGTCGTTTTATGCTCACTTCCTGACTGTGACCTTACCTTCAGAACCTGATCACTGCCTGATACTGTCTTAAGCAGTGAAAAATTCTGAAAATAGGACCTTAACGGTGCCTGCGGACTGTCAGTTGCACTTCTTGAATAAATATAATCGCCTCCCGGTTGTATCCCGTAAAGCTGAAGCATGCTTGCAATATATTCCGATGCTATATATTCACCTCTTTCGCCTGCCTCTCTTCCTTCGGTAATGTCAGATGCCAGGAACCCAAGCTGAGCTTTTAAAACATCCGTGTTAATTGATTGCATACCCTTATCGGCAGGAGAGCCCTGTCCATAGGCACCTGAACAATCCAGGAAACAGATTATAAGCAGTATATACCAATCCCTTTTCATACCGTCAAATTTTTACTAATGTAATTATTTATGCATTATGCTCTTTATTTCCTGTAAAATAAACGGGAGAGACCATACGTTTAGAATATCTGAAAGGATAAAAAGATGGCATATTCTGCAACCTTTTGAACCCTTTGACCGTTATATACTAAATGAATTTTAACCAAGAACCTGTCAACTGATTGGATTTGTGAAACTTAAAAATTAGATTATGAAAAAATTACTTGCAATCCTATTTACCGTATTGATCGCACTGCCGGCTTTCTCACAATTAAACTTCGGTATCAAAGCCGGTTTAAGTACTACTTCGATTACAATGGCGGATGCCAAAAGCATTACATCTGTCGGAACTACCTATACCATTAAGAAGCTTAAGGGAGCTAATTATGGAATTCATTTCGGCGTTTTTGGCAGACTGAGTATTTCAAAACTCTACATTCAGCCGGAATTGCTTTTTGCAACAAGGTCAAATGAATACACCTTGTCAAAGGCTAATTCTTTAGTTGATTCGATCTCCGTATCACAAAATTTTAACAAACTCGATATCCCTGTTATGATTGGCTTGAAATTTGGTCCGCTTCGTGTAAATGCCGGTCCTGTGGGCTCGTTGCGTCTGGGTTCTCCCAAAGACCTGATTAACGATCCTGATTTTAAAGCTATGTACGCTTCAATGACAATTGGGTACCAGGCAGGTGTGGGCCTCGACATTCTTAAAAAGCTTACGATTGACTTAAGGTACGAAGGCAGTCTGAAAAAATACCAGAACCAGATTGAAAATACTACCGGTACTAAATTCAACCTCGACGACAGACCCAATGCATTTCTGGTCAGCGTGGGAATAATGTTCTGAAAAGTTAAATTATATAATGAAAAACTCTCCTCACAGGGAGAGTTTTTTTATAAAATTCACTTCGACAGGAGCATTTTCGCAGCAACCAGCAGGAGAAGAATGCCAAATATTTTCTTTAATAAAGTTTGTGGCATCTGTAGGGCAATCCTGGATCCAAAATATGATCCTATGATAAATGCCACTGCAAGTACTAAAGCAAATGTAATATTCACATGTCCTGCCTTCCAGTAATTATATGCTGCAAAAATGCCTATAGGTGGCAGCATCACTGCAAGGCTTGTGCCCTGTGCCATCTGCTGGCTGAACCCCAGCAGGAACACCATCGCCGGAATCATTATTATTGCACCGCCGATACCGAGCATCCCTGCCATTACACCTGTGACAACTCCTATTAAAAGAAGCATAAGTAACATTGAAACAGACATTTTCATGAATTTAATTGGTTAATGTTAGCTTTTCAACCGCTAAAATATGAATAAATAGTAAATAATGCGTACATGTTTATTAAAGCCGGTCACCGATGGCCGGTAACCGGNNTAACCGGTCATTGCACTACTAAACATTATATATAAATTTGCATTCAGTTCCGAAATATATGAAAAACAACAAGCTTTCATACTTTCTCTCAATTCCCTCATTGATCGTTATTATTTCTGTATTTGTAGTTTACAGGATGCTTAACGGGCATAACGTAAAAGTTATTGAACCCAGGTCTCTGATCTATATTCCCGAAGGTTCAAGTTACAGGATGGCTTTGGACTCTGTGGAAGCTCATCTTTCCATTAAGAATATCAAGGTACTTGAATGGGTTGCTGAAAAGAAACATTATCCGACACTGATAAAGCCCGGAAGGTATGTTTTTGACAGAAACCTGAGCTATCTGGAATTGATAAACATTCTCAGGTCAGGCAGGCAGACACCTGTGAAGATTACCTTTCATAATGTCAGAACGCTTAATGAACTTGCCGGGAAGGCAGGAGGGAGGATTGAGGCAGATTCATCAGAGATATTGGCGTTCCTTTTAGATCCCGGTAATTATAGCAGCGACGGATTTACCCGCGAAAATGTCATTTCTGTATTCATCCCTGATACTTATGAATTTTTCTGGAATACTTCTGCAAAGGGTTTCTACTCAAGAATGCTGAAAGAGTACAGAAAATTCTGGAACGATGACCGGCTGGCAAAGGCTAAGGAAGAAAATCTTGATCAGGTTGAAGTCGCCATTCTTGCATCAATCATTGATGATGAAGTTGCAAAGCCGGATGAGAAACCCAGGATTGCCGGTGTTTACCTTAACAGGCTCAGGAGAGGGATCCCGCTGCAGGCATGCCCGACAATAAAATTTGCTTTGAATGATTTTACCATAACGAGAGTGCTGAAGAAATATCTCGAAGTTGACTCACCATATAATACCTATAGGCATAATGGATTTCCCCCTGGACCTATCGGGTGCCCGACAGTCGAAGGTATTGATGCTGTGCTGAACGCTGAAAAACATGATTATCTGTTCTTTGCGGCGAAGGCTGACTTCTCGGGTTATCATAATTTCTCAAGGACTCTTGCAGAACACAACAGGTATGCAGCTCTCTATCAGAAAGAGCTTAATAAAAGAAGAATATTCAGGTAATTCAGACTATTTCAACCTCCCGTTCGAGCGAAACACCGAATTTTTCTAAGACGGATTGCCCTATTTTTTCCGAGATATCAAAGATATCCTTTCCGGAGGCTTTACCATGATTCACCAGTACCAGCGCCTGCTTTTCATGAACACCTGCATCTCCGATTCTTTTCCCCTTCCATCCGCACTGCTCAATCATCCATCCGGCTGCCAGCTTGATTGACCCTTGACGATCTTTATAACAGGGCAATCCCGGGAATCTCTTTTTCAGTTTATCTGCTACATTATTATCTACAACCGGGTTCTTGAAGAAGCTGCCTGCATTGCCAATCACTGCCGGATCAGGCAATTTGCTTCTCCTGATGTTTATCACGACCTGCCTGATGTTCTTTAGCGAAGGCTCTCCCAATTTCGTAACTTCATCTTTTAAAGTGCCATAAGTGAGATATGGCACCGGATTGGTTTTCAGTCTGAAATAAACCCTTGTCACCAGGTAATTGCCTTTCTCCCTGTTTTTAAAAATGCTGTTCCTGTAATCGAATCCGCACTCGTCATTCGTAAAAAAACGGACTGATCCGTCATGTGTGGAAATAGTTTTTACCTTAACGATCGTCGTCCTTGCCTCAACACCATATGCTCCTATATTTTGTACCGGTACAGCTCCAACCAGACCGGGAATCAGCGAGAGATTTTCAAGGCCGCCATAACCGTTCAATACACTCCATTCAACCAGTTTGTCCCATAAAACACCTGCACCTGCCGATATTATTACAAATTCATCTGATTTTTCTTCAGTTTTAATTCCCCTGAATCCGGGAATGATGATAGTACCGTTAAAATCACCTGTAAACAACAGATTGCTTCCACCTCCCATAATGAGAGTCGGCCGTTTCAGATGAACTGAGCCATTGAAAAGTGAAACAGCCTCTTTTTCCGTTCTTGTAATAACCATGTGTTTTGCAACGTATTCAAGACCAAAGCTGTTGTATTTCTTCAGTGATACATTTCCACGGATTATCATCCTCTTTTTTCTGTAAAAATATACAAAGTGAAGCAATTCTGTCAATCAAGGTTCGAAATGAGCATTTATTGTTAATTAATTAACAATAGATCAGTAAGTAAAGCATAATATTTATTTTTCCATCGATTATCTGTTACTTTGTATTGATACAGGAATTTATGGAACTTCATTTTACAAAAAGGGAAGAGTGGCGTAATTGGCTTAAGAATAACCATGCGTCTGTAAAAGAAGCATGGCTCGTCTTCTATAAGAAACCATCCGGAAAAACACGAATACCTTATAATGATGCAGTTGAAGAAGCCCTCTGCTTTGGATGGATTGACGGTAAGCTGAAGAAAATAAACGATGATTACTACATTCAACGATTTACACCACGCCGGCGCGACAGCATATGGTCGGAAATAAATGTTTCAAGGGCAAGAAAGATGATCAGTGAAGAACTAATGATGAAGTCCGGAATGGATGTTTTCCAGGTGTACCTCGATAATCCCTCTCTTCTTAATGTACGGAATATGGAAGTCCCTGATATGCCTGAAAAACTTCTCCTAGAACTGAAAAAGAATAAGAAAGCCTATGATAATTTTCTGAATTTTCCTGTCTCGACAAGAAGAATCTATCTTCAGTGGTTAACCGCTGCAAAGCGAGACGAGACTTTCTCCAGGAGAACAAGTAAAATACTTGAACTTTCAGAAAAGAATATTAAAACCTCAATGCTCTGATATGCCGGCAGTAGTTCATAAACCATTTGTTGCATTTTCGGTTACCAATTGTATTTGCCACGACAGCCGCGTGCAGAAAATGGCCTCTGTTGTTACCATTCTGGGCTGTGATGTAACTATCATCGGGAGAAGGTCAGGAGTTTGCTGTGATGTGAATGAGTTGAAGTTCAGAACAATACGATTCAGAATGATTTTCAGGAAAGGCTTCCTGTTTTATACATTCTTCAATATCCGCTTGTTTTTTAATCTGCTCTTAAGTAAGTATGATCTTCTGGTAGCCAACGACCTCGATACTCTTCTGCCAAATTACCTGGTCTCAAAAATCAGAAGAATCCCGCTGGTATATGATTCCCATGAATATTTTACAGGCGTACCTGAAATACAAAACCGGCCGTTTGTAAAGTGGGTCTGGAAAACTATTGAAAGATCCATTTTCCCTCACCTCAGGAATATCATGACGATAAGTGATTCAATTGCAGATAAATATTACGAGGAGTACGGAATAAGGCCCATTATCGTCAGGAACTGCGCTGAATCATCCAAAGGGATAAAGATTTTTACCCGCGAAGAAATTGGAATCGGCCCTGAAGATCTTTTTCTGGTACTTCAAGGCACTGGTATTAATGTCGACAGGGGAGGGGAAGAGCTAGTCGATGCAATTAACATGACAGACGGCATAGTGTTGATGCTTATCGGTTCAGGTGATGTGCTTCCAATATTAAAAGCAAAAGTCAGCGACCTGAACATTTCTCACAAAGTTAGATTCATCCCGGCCCTTCCATGGAATGAAATGATGAGATATACAAAGTCTGCTGATGCCGGATTAAGTCCCGACAAGGATACAAATCTTAATTACAGGTTCAGCCTTCCAAATAAGCTTTTCGATTACATTTCTGCCGGTATCCCGGTCATTGCAGGCAATCTTCAGGAGGTAAGAAAAATCATAGAGGGAAATAATTGCGGGATTATTATTCCTGATATTACTCCCATAGAAATAAGTAAAGCGATAATCAGGCTACGTGATGACCGGTTGCTTTTAAACAAACTAAAACAGAATGCTGTTAAAGCTTCAGAAGAACTTCCCTGGGAAAAAGAAAGCATACAGGTTATGGCTTTTTACAAAAAGCTTTTAAATATTGATTAGGTGTTCCTCAGTGGAACTCAGTGGTCCTCTGTGTAACTCTGTGTAAGTTCTTTTTTTTGTTACATAGAGAACCACAGAGAAGACACAGAGTTTCACAGAGTTTTATTCTTACATTATTATATTTATTTTAGTGCATTAAAACCTGAATATTAACTCTAAAAATATTCCATGATGAAAAGCAGCCGCCGTGATTTTCTAAAAACAGCTACAATAGCCGGAGCAGGAGCTTTAGCTGGCACAATGCTGACCGGATTCACCTCAGATAAAGAAGCCAGATCACGCCTCGCATCTATACACAGATCATCTAAAAGAAATCATTCCCAGCGATTCAATATGTCGGGTTATGCAGCCCCTGCAATACCCAGGGTTCGTGTTGGGATCATCGGCCTTGGCGATCGCGGGAGTGAAGCAGTTCAGCGCCTCTCTTATATTGATGGTCTCGAGATAAAGGCTTTATGCGATAAAAGGGAAGTATGTGTAAAGGAATCTCAAAAATATCTGAAAAGTATTGGAAGACCTGCGGCAAAGGAATTCTTTGGTGACGAAAACGGATGGAAGAAACTGGCAGAGCTTCCTGATCTTGATCTTATATATACCTGCACTCCATGGATACTTCACACTCCTATCTCAGTTTATGCGATGGAGAACGGCAAGCATGTTGCCTGCGAAGTTCCNNCATTGCATGATGCTTGAAAACTGCTGTTATGATTTTTTTGAGCTTCTTACTCTCAATATGGCCCGGCAGGGTATGTTCGGAGATATAATTCATGGCGAAGGTGCATATATCCATAACCTTATGGGTTATAACTTCAAGAAGCCTCTCGACGACCGGCAGGCCGACGGAGCATACACTGACATGTGGCGGCTAAAGGAGAACGCTTCCAGGAACGGTAACCTTTATCCGACTCACGGCCTCGGCCCGATATGCCAGGTATTGAATATCAACAGGGGCGACAAAATGGAATACCTTTCATCCATGGCTAGCTTGGATTTCACAATGGGGAAACATGCAAACGAACTTGCCGCGAAGGACTCATTCTTCAGGGAATTCGCCAACAGAAATTACAGGGGTAATATAAATACCACTCATATTATGACGAACCTCGGAAAAACAATTTTAGTGCAGCATGATGTTTCATCGACACAGCCTTATTCGAGGATTCACCTGGTTAAAGGGACAGCGGGAATGGCAATCAAATATCCGAATGAACTTATAGCTCTGGGCGAGGATTGGGCTAACGAAGAATTAATGAAGAAAATATCTGATGAACACACTCCTGAGATTGTTAAAAGAGTAGGCGAACAGGCTAAGGAAGTAGGAGGTCATGGCGGAATGGACTTTATAATGGACTGGCGTCTGATCGATTGTCTCAGGAACGGTCTGCCGCTCGACCAGAATGTATATGACGGCGCTCTCTGGAGTTCAATTGCGCCGCTTAGTGAATGGTCTGTTGCAAACAGGTCGCAGTCTATAGATGTCCCTGATTTTACCTGTGGTTCATGGAAAACCAATAAGCCTCACGGAATTAATCTCGAAACAGGCGGAACCACGCAGGTTCTTGAACTTAAGAAAGAACCAGCTTAATACCCTCTCTCACTTACACTTAAAAGCCACACGATAGTTGAGCCATTGTGTCGTTGCAGCTTTGCGCAATTGTGCCTTTTAATACCCCGCCGCCTGTCCGTCCTTCCTCGATTCTGAGGCTCCATACCAGACCTTATTTTTGCTGTCCCACATTATCGCCTGATATCCTCCAAATCCGCCCAGGTCCCATTGTATTGTATGTCCCATCGACATCAGTTTTTGAATAACCTCTGTCTGAAATCCGCTCTCGAGGAGAAGAATTCCGCCATCAGTCATCTGCTGACCTGTCGGTTCTGAAGAGCCAATATGATGCATCCTTGGAGCATCGCCTGCCTCCTGTAGATTCATCTTAAAGTCAATAAGATTCACAACAATCTGCACATGTCCCTGCGGCTGCATGTCGCCACCCATTAATCCGAAGCTTACCCATGGTTTTCTATCTTTTGTGATAAATGCCGGGATGATTGTCTGAAATGGTCTCTTTCCGGGAGCATATACATTCGCATGACCCTGTTCGAGGCTGAACATCTCGCCCCGGTCCTGCAGAACAAAACCTAGTCCGGTTGGGCACATGCCTGATCCCATGCCACGGTAATTGCTCTGTATGAGCGAGACAATATTTCCATATTTATCAGCAACTGTCAGATAAACTGTATTCCCAGCCTCAATCACTCCGGCATCATAAACTTTTGCAGCGTTCAGCGGGTCAATTAGTTTCCTTCGTTCAGCTGCATATTTTTTGGAGATAAGCTGGGCTACCGGAACGGATGAGAAGAAAGGGTCGGCATAATACCTGGCCCGGTCTTCAAACGCCAGCTTCTTTGCTTCAGTAAAAGTATGAATGTATTCAGCTGATCCGAAACCCATTGATGCCAGGTCATATCCCTCAAGTATATTCAGGATTTGCAGGGCAGCAATTCCCTGTCCGTTGGGAGGAAGCTCCCATACATCATATCCCCGGTAGTTTGTGCTGACAGGCTCCACCCATTCGGAATGATGGCGGGAAAGATCGTCATAGGAGAGGAAGCCACCCTGCTTACGCATAAAGGCATCAATATCATGGGCGATGGAGCCCCTGTAGAATTCATTTCTGCCTCCCTTAACTATTTTTTCAAGGGTGGTTGCCAGAAGCGGATTCTTAAATACTTCGCCTTTTGAGGGAGCTTTGCCGCTCCGCATATAAACTTCTTTAATATTAGGATACTCCTTGAGGGTATTTGTTCCCTTCTCAAGATAAAATGCAATGACTTCCGTTACCGGAAAGCCTTCCCTGGCATAGTTTATCGCCGGTTGCAGAATATCCTTCATTGAAAGCCGTCCGAACATATCGTGCATCTCATACCATGCGTCGACGCATCCGGGAACTGAAACAGGCAGCGGACCATAGGAAGGAATAAACTCATAGCCATTATCCTTGAAATATTCGAGCTTCAGCGATCTTGGCGATCGGCCGCTGCCATTCAATCCGTAAAGTTTTCCCTTATCTGCGCTCCAGATCATTGCAAAGAGGTCGCCTCCGATACCTGCTCCGGTGGGTTCTACAACACCAAGGACAGCATTAGCAGCTATTGCAGCATCAATTGCATTTCCTCCTTTCTTGAGAATATCAAGCGCTACCTGGGTGGCAAGAGGCTGGCTGGTTGCAGCCATCCCGTTGCGGGCAATCACTTCAGATCGCGTAGCAAAAGAATGCCCGGTAATCCTGTCCTGCGGAATTGCAATAACAAAATTGCATAACGCTAAAACTAAGGACAAAATCCTTTTCATCGTTTTCAAGATTATATTGCAAAGGTAAAAAACCGCAGATACTATTTAGCCATTGCCCTGGCTTTTAATTCAGCAGGCATCTTTTCGATAGCATAACGAAGGGATGTTCTGGGCATGATCGCCTTTCTACTCATTACATAATTGAAGACCTTTTCCTGGTGAGCCTGACTTGCAGCCTTGAGCATCCATCCATAACCTTTCTGAACCATGTCGTCTGGATCGGAATGCAGAATATCAGCTATTTCAAAGATATCTTCAAGGAAAAGACCTTTCCTTGCCGGAACAATCAATGAGACTGCGGAAGCACGCTTTACCCAGCGGTTTTCAGATTTTGCCCATCTCTTCAGTTCTGAAAGGTAAAGGGGATACATTTCAATGAAAGAACCCACTGTGTGATTGCATAGAGTATCACATACCGCCCAGTTGGTGACATATTTGTTCACCCACATTTCAAAGGTTTTAAAATCATCAGGTTCATATTGCTTTCTGACATTATACGACCACATGCATGCAATGCCAGCCTCTTCAATGAACCCCGGCTTCCATAATTCTTCGCAAAATGAAAATATCACTTTTTTGCTCTTATCGGGAAGCGTCTGATAAAAGGCTTTGCTTATCTTCACGACCTGTGCTGACTTCAGGCCATGTATCTTAATATCTTCTTTAAAGAATCTCTCTCCCTGAAGCCTTGTTTTCTCATCGGCATTGCTTATCAGCTCATGTCTGATATTATCGATAGTTTTGCTCATATGAATTGTATTTTAATACTCCTGAGAAGTCATTTCATATTCTTCCAGAATTTTTCTTCAGACTGGCGCAGTTCCCTGGTTCTCTTCCTCGAAAGCAAATAATAGTAGATTATCAGAAGAGTACCGGCAATCACTATTCCCAGGAGCAGGTATTTGATAATTGCCGACATATTTGCATCTGCTTCAACCAAAGTTGAACTAATAGTCTGTGAGCCTTCTGTAATTTTGTGTCCGACATCTATATTGAAAATATTCTTCATGAAGAAGAGTGAGAAAAATGCCAGCAGACCTGACATGAGTGGTGTTGTCAGCCATCCCAGCGCAATCTGCCCAAGGAGCTTGAAATTAATATTTCTTGCACCTTTATATATTCCGATGCCAATAACACACCCTACAACCACCTGTGAACTGGAGACTGGAGCAAGTGGTATTGGTGGAAGCCCCATTTTTACGAATAACTCTGATAATCCGGTTGATGAAAAAATAAAAAGTACAAGTGATTCAGCAAGTACGACAACAAGTGCAGCTTCGGCAGTAAGCTCCACGATATTACTACCGACAGTTTCCATAACCTTCCTTGAATAAGTTAAAATACCGACAGCTATTGCCAGACTTCCCAACAGGAATAGTTGCTGGTTTGACGACAAAGTGAATAAGCCAAGGTGCAGATCCTGAAGATTAAAGGCCGGGGCAAAAACTCCCATAACGTTTGCAATATTGTTGGCACCCAGGCTGTAAGAGGCGAATGCTCCGACAATTATCAGTCCCGTTCTGATATAAGATTCAAATCTTATCAAATGGATATTAGAGGCTTTTTTAATCCGTCTTATAATAATATAAAGCAGGACTGCAAATATTGCACCCAGAACAGGTCCAATTACCCATGTCAGAACTATCTTCGATAATGTGCTGCTGTCTGTGGGGTTGCCGGTAAAAAGGTTCCAGCCGATTATTGCTCCCACTATAGCCTGCGTAGATGAGACCGGCAAAGAGAACTTGGTCATTATATATATTGTAATGGCTGCTGCCAATGCCAGTGTGAATGAACCACCTAGTGCATTGATTCCACCAAGTTTGCCCAACGTATGCGCAGCACCGCTTCCCTGAAAGACAGCTCCCAGAATAACAAAGATGGAGGCAATTATTGCGGCCTTTCTGAAAGATACCATCCTGGACCCAACAGCAGATCCAAATACATGCGAGGCATCGTTAGCCCCGAGGGACCATCCAAGAAAGAGACCGCTTGTTAAGAAGAATAAGATCATTTTGTTTATTGATTACTCCGGTGACCGGTTACCGGCTGCCGGTTACCGGTTTTTACATCACTATTTTAATAGCCATTGCTGATAACAGATCGGCTGCCTTCTGGGCCTCATCGGATATGCCTTCAATATGATGAACAATATATCTGAGGTGGGCTTTGTGAGCAAGATCTATATCCTTCAATTCCTGAAAGATACGTCTCTTGGTATTCATTGATATCTTGTCGGTTTCGCTCTCAAAATAATAGACTTTAAGGAGTTTTTCCCTGACAGTAAAGGGTGCCCTGAAATAAGCCCGTGCTGCAGGTATAAGTTCCTCGGCACAAACAGCTGATGTCTCGGTAAGACTTATAAAGTCCTTGTTCAATGATGCAGGAATCTCGGGTCGCTCTAGGTCAATCTCATTGAGCGATCTTTTTACTGAATCAATGATTTCATCCAGGCCTTCAATGAGATTGAAGACTTCCTCCCTGTGCTGGGGAAGAATTGAGTGTGTAATCATTTCATTTTCTATCTCCCGTTGAAGTCTGTCTGCATTGTTTTCGAGTGTCTCAACTTTCTGAATATGGTTTCTGAATGCCTCCATATCTTTTTCGAGGTACGACTTTATGCCTTCGCGAAAGACAATCAGGCCGAGCTCAATATTGTCGAAAAACTCATTGATCCTTAGAATCAGGTCCTTTGTTGTTCTTGTTAAAAGCGCCATTTTCTGAAATTTTTATTTCCTATAAATATAAAAAAATGATTCTGGTTTTTACTAATATGTATAACATAGTATTATGCGTAACATAATAGTGGCAATAAAATTAAAATTCTATGATTTTTTCTACCTTGTTCGATCTGAGGTACTGCTTCAGAATAACCTGTACATCGCGGTTATCAGGAAGCTGCTTAATGCATTCATGGAGGGCAGTAAGTCCAAATCCCATGTCATTAATATTAAAATATCCATATCCGTAGTATTTACCGTTAACCATTTTGACAACACATTTTTCCTCAGTTTCCCTGCCTTTGTCAACAATAAAGAAATTGCGCCGGGCGAAAATGAATTCATCAACTGCATGGGCAGCCCGCTCATTATATTTTTCCGGAGGTTCTTTTCCGCAGCAGGCTCCTTTGCAGATACCGACATGATACTGGAAACAAGGTCCGCCGGTCTCGTAAAGACCCGAAAGTCCCTGGCAAAGGTTATAATTGGAGACAAGCGATTCAAGCTTTCCTTTTGCTTTTTCGCGTGAGGTGAATAGTGATAGAGGCTCCTCTTCAATGCGGACCGGACCATAGCTGAAATTCAGATATCCTTTCTTATCTGTAAAACTGTAAATACCCCACTGAAAAGTCGATCTCTTTTGTGCCCTGTTATAGAAAGGTTTATTTTCCTTTATTTCCGATGATTCCCTTAGAAGTGCAATGAGTTCGCTGCCTGTAAGTTCCCAATCTATATCTGCAATCAGGTCACGCATCTCCATAGCCCGGTTTGTAGTATTGTTTGAGAGATGGGTGCCAATTCTCTGCCTCAGATTCCGGCTCTTGCCAATGTAAATAAGTTCGCCTGATTCGTCGTAAAAGTAATATACCCCAGGCTCTTCCGGGATGGAGTCTACCTTTGCAATATCCAGCTTCGGATTAAGTTTCGAAACTCTGGTGTTTCGCATAAGGCTGGATCTCATACCGTTTATTTCCCTGTCTTTTTCGAGAAAAATCTCAAATAGCTTTACAGTGGCAAGGGCATCGCCGGCAGCCCTGTGACGTCCATTGATGACTATGTTAAGGTCTCTGCATATATTTCCAAGACTATATGAGCGGTGACCGGGTATCAGCTTCCTGCCTAAAGTGACAGTATCAAGCATATTTCTCTTGTAATTAAATCCCAGTGATTTGAATTCCTGTCTTAAAAAAGAATAATCGAACCGGGCATTATGGGCTACAAATGTTCTTCCATCAGTAAGTTCAACAACAGTTTTTGCAATTTCATAGAAGCGAGGTGCATCTTCAACCATTTCGTTGGTGATGCCGGTCAGGTTCGTAATGAAATATGGGATATTCCTTTCAGGGTTGACAAGCGAAACAAATTCACCGGTTATCTTTTCGCCATCGTGGAGATAAATTGCAATTTCGGTTATCTTTTCAGTTCGCGCGCTGCCACCTGTAGTCTCAATATCAATGATTGCATACATAAAAACTGAACCGTGCCGATTGTTCCACGAATATAAACAGAAATGATGCAGTGTTGTTATAAGTTTGTATTTTTGTTGAAACGGAATTGTCATGAATGAGTGTTTCGGAAAGAAATTCATACTGAACGGTAATCTTGAATCAGCTGATATCTTCGATAATTCACTTGTATATGAAGGTGATTCCATATATGAGGTCATACGGATGATAAAAGGAAGTCCCGTTTTTTTTTACGACCACATGGACCGGCTTGAGACCAGCGTCCGTCTGCAGAAGAAAAAAATGCTTGCAGATACTGAAACCCTTAAAAAGAACATAACCAGCCTTTCAAAATCGGAAAAGAAAAAAGAAATAAATCTAAAGATTGTCTTCAATTATAATAAAGGTGAGGACAATTACCTTGTATATTTCATCGAGCCGATTTATCCTTCCATGGAACAGTACAGGAACGGTGTTAAGGGTATTCTCTTTTATGCTGAACGGAAAGACCCGGAATCAAAAGTCATTAACCATAAATTACGATCGTCAATTTTTCACAAGCTGATACTCGAGGCTGGCTACGAGGCCATTCTTGTAAATGAAAATGGGGTAATTACTGAAGGAAGCCGGTCGAATATCTTCTTTCTGAAAGACAATACATTGTACACGGCTCCCGATAATATGATATTAAACGGAATTACCCGCAAGCATGTGCTGGATATCTGTGTTGAAAACAATATACCTGTTAAAATGGTGAGTTTGAAGGCAGCAAACCTATCAGATTATGAGGCTGTCTTCATGACGGGCACTTCTCCCATGGTGCTGCCATTCAATAGCATAGATGATAAGAGATTTAAAGTGCGGGTGCCTCTGATTGAAAAACTCAGAGAGCTGTATATTGCAAGGGCAGAAGAGAGCATCGCCGGTTTCAGGATTGGAAAATCCTGATCAAATTGGAATCAGGTAATTCTAAATCAATAAATTATTATGGCAAATATCAGACAACTAAAAAAGGCAATTGATTCACAGGTTTATGAAGTGTTAGCAGATTGTTTCACATGGACTAAAGTAAACCAGGACAAGAAATCTGACGAAGTTGAAGGTATTATCGCAGATGCAGTTAATCTCAGGAATGAGCTGATAAGCAGGGTCAATAACACTGACCCTTCGGCCGACCCTAAAGGAGTGAGAGCTCATTATCAGCTTATTGGAAAAGATCTGACTTCAGGTATCGACTCATTCTTTGGACGGCTTAGTTCTGTATCGACGAAGAAAAAGAAGTAAAGTTTTTGTAGATCTGTTCGCCGCAACCGGCACAATTCCCTTTCTTGTCGAGGTTCTGGATCTTAACATTATAACCTGACCTTTTTGTAACCACTTTACCGCACTTCGGACAACTTGTGTTCTGCCCGCTATCGGATACAATATTCCCGGAATATACATAATTCAGGCTTTTCGAGGCTATCTCTGAAAGTCTTTTTATGGTATCGGCAGGAGTAGAAGGGTCCTCTCTTTTAAACATCGGAAAATACCTGCTCAGGTGAAGCGGAGTATTATTGCCAAGTTCTCCTGCTATCCATTCTGCTTCGTACTCCATCTCTTTATTGTCGTCATTCTGTCCCGGGATAAGAAGTGTTGTCACTTCAAGATGCTTACCTGACAGGGCTATTTGTTTAAGTGCGTTCCTGACCGGTTCGAGGTCAGCGCCGGCAATATTTTTGTAGAAATCATTGTTAAATGCCTTCAGATCTATGTTAAAGGCATCAATGAAGGAGATAATTTCTGCAAGCGGATCCTTGTTCACGTATCCATTGGAAACCATTACTGTATGTAAACCTTTCTTCTTTGCCTTTATAGCAACATCGCGGATGAACTCGAACCATATGACAGGCTCGTTATATGTGAATGCGATCCCTATATTGTTCAGGGCCGACAATGCATCCTTCACAATGCGGTCAGGTTCAGTTTTTATGCTGAAGTCGGCCGATGGCCGCTGTGAAATGCTATAATTCTGGCAAAAATCACAACGCATATTGCATCCGTAAGATCCGAGTGAAAGAATATTTGTGCCAGGGAAGAAATGATAGAGAGGCTTCTTTTCAATAGGATCAAGGGCATATCCCGAAATAACGCCATATGTGAGTAACTCAATAATTTCGCCATTGCTTCTGCGTGCGCCGCAAATACCTTTTTTATCCTTTGCCAGTTTGCAAAAATGTGGACAGAGCAGGCACTCAACCTTACTATCATCTTTTCTTGAAAGCAACAACATAAGATTATTGTTATAAAGCAAATTTACATCTTTCATCGTCTTGAATCAAATTCTTTTGCTCAATTTGCCTGATGCCCGATAAGGAATTTTATTAAATTTGAGAAAACTTATCCTAATGAACCCCCATGTTTAGAAAAATTAGACACTATAATGATAAATTTCACTTCATGGGGCTCCATCATATCATTAAAATCAAATTTATTATGATGAAAAGAGAACTTTTCCCGGTTTTTGTGTTCATTATTGCCTTTGGTTTACTGCCTGCAGCTTGTAACTCTCAGGTGGCAGATACCTGGAAGGCTTCGCCGGAGATAGTAGCAAAATCATCAGAGTCACAATCAGACTTCAATTATTATGAAGAGAAGGTGCAGTCATATGCTCTGCCCGATATTCTTGTAACTAAATCAGGAAAGAAAATTACTACGGCGCGGGAATGGAAAATAGAGCGCAGGCCTGAAATACTTGAGCTTTTCAGGGAGAATGTTTTTGGAAGGGTTCCGGCTACGCTTTACACCAGGTCCTTTAAGGTTGTGTATGAGGATAAAAATGCCATGGATGGCGCTGCGACGCTTAAACAGGTTGAAATAACCATTAAGTCGGAAGGAAAGTCGCTCGTAATTCATCTTATATTGTTTGTTCCGAACAGGGTTAAAAAACCTGTCCCGGCATTTCTGCTGATCGATAACAGGGGGCCAGGCAATACCGATCCAACCAGGAAGACAAAGAGCGAGTTCTGGCCTGCTGAGGAGGTTATTGCCCGGGGTTATGCTATTTCAGTTTTCAGTAATTCAGATGTTGATCCGGATAATTTTGATGATTTTAAAAACGGCATTCACGGTCTGCTCGACAGGGGCATCCGAAAGCCCGATGCATGGGGTTCTCTTGCAGCCTGGGCCTGGGGTGCAAGCAGATGCATGGATTACTTTGAAACCGACATGGATATTAATAATAAGGAAGTTGCTGTCGTCGGTCATTCGCGCGGTGGAAAGACTGCATTATGGGCCGGGGCAGAGGACCAGAGGTTCTCACTGGTAATTGGCAATGAATCAGGCGCAGGAGGAGCGGCTTTAGCCAGGCGCAGATATGGTGAGACTGTTGCAAGGCTGAATTCAGCATTTCCTCACTGGTTTTGCACAAACTATAAGAAATTTTCAGGGAACGAAGATGCCATGCCCGTTGATATGCATATGCTGCTGGCACTGACTGCTCCAAGGGCATTATATATCGATTGCGCCAGCGACGATCTATGGGGCGATCCACGGGGATGTTATCTCGCCCTTTATAATGCGCTGCCCGTATTTCAGCTCTTTGATAAAAAAAGCATGGTCCCGCTATTAATGCCTCCCCTGAACAAACAGGTTTTTAGCGGTCATACAGGGTTTCATATCCGCGACGGAGTACATAATATGCTGCTGCAGGATTGGAACTGCTTTATGGATTTTGCAGATAATGTCTGGAAATAGATAATATGGAAAATACTACTCTTGTACCAGCCGGAGTGATGCACTCCGAATTTGCCAGGATACTGAAGAAAATCGGTTTCTCAGATCCTAAAGCTGAAAAATGCGCTGAAATTTTCACCTCCAACAGCATTGATGGCATATATACCCATGGTGTAAACAGATTTCCAAGGTTTGTCGGCAATGTAAAGGATGGTTTTTTTAAGCCTGATGCAGAGCCATCACTTATCCATTCTGCCGGTTCGCTTGAACAATGGAATGGCAACTTAGGTCCCGGACCTCTCAATGCTGTTTTTGCAACCGAAAGAGCCGGGGAACTTGCCGACCAGAACGGAATCGGCCTCGTGACGCTTGCCTTTACCAACCATTGGATGCGTGCCGGGTACTATGGCTGGCATGCTGCAAAAAGGGGATATGTCTTTATGGCATGGACAAATGCTGAAGCAAACATGTCGGCGTGGGGAGCAGTTGATGCCCGCCTTGGTAACAACCCTTTTGTAATTGCCGTGCCATATGAGAACGAGGCAATAGTACTGGATTTTGCAATGACCCAGTTTTCTTACGGTAAAATGGAATTGTACAAGTCAGAAGATAAGCAGCTTCCATACCCTGGTGGATTTGACCGCAAAGGACAACTCACAAAAGATCCGGGGGAGATCCTTTTATCGTGGAGAGCTCTCCCTATTGGTTACTGGAAAGGAGCGGGGCTTGCCCTGCTCCTCGATATCCTTGCTGCCGTTCTCTCCGGCGGCCGTCCCACTGCGGAAATAACGAAGAGTAAAAAGGAGACCGGAGCAGAGTATGGGGTGTCACAGGTATTTTTTGCTATTAACCCTAAGAGGCTGCATAACTATGCGTCAATAGGAGATACAACAAGGCAGATAATAGATTTTGTTCACCAGTCAATACCGGAAAATGAAAACAGCTCTATACGGTACCCGGGTGAGAATGTGTTGAATGTAAGGAAGAGAAACCTTAAGGCCGGTATCCCTGTAAACAAAAAAGTCTGGAGTGAGATAGTTGCTTTATGATAAATATTTTAGAAAAGGTTTATTCTTTCTTTGGCTTATAACAGATTCATTCATGTCATGAAGTGGGTGGATGTTAGTTTGAGATTCCTCATTTCTCCGCCTGACGGCGGATAAATTCGGAATGACAGT
>PMBC01000019.1 GCA_003152835.1 Bacteroidales bacterium
GGGTCATTTCATTGCAGGCACTTTCGGTCCAACAAACCGCACGGCCTCAATGTCATCTGACGTCAACGACCCCGGGGCCCGTTCAGTAACCTTCGACATCCTGGTTGAGGCATATTCTGAACAGGCAAGAGGGCTTATTGACGGTGGAGCTGATATTCTGCTCGTTGAGACAATATTTGACGTTCTCAACTGTAAGGCTGCGCTCTTTGCCATCGATTCTGTTTTTGAGGAAAAAAATACCCGGCTTCCCGTGATGGTATCTGTTACCCTTACCGATGCCAGCGGAAGAACCCTTACCGGCCAGACGCTTGAAGCGTTTCTAATATCTGTTTCACATTTTCCGCTTTTCAGCGTGGGGCTTAACTGCGCTCTCGGAGCAGAGCAACTGAGACCTTTTATTGAAGAGCTCTCTGCCAAATCAGGTTTTTATGTATCGGCCCATCCGAATGCCGGCCTTCCAAACCAGTTCGGGGAATATGATCAGTCGGCTGAATTCATGGCCTCAGTGACTGAGGATTTCATGAAGGAGGGATGGGTCAACATCATCGGTGGCTGCTGCGGAACAACACCGCTTCATATCAGCATGATATCGGAGACAGCAAAAAAATATAAGCCAAGGGTCAGGCCAGAGATAACAAAATATACCAGGCTCAGCGGACTTGAACCATTGACCATTACTCCGCTGACCAATTTTGTCAACATCGGAGAGCGTACGAACGTTTCAGGATCAATTAAATTTGCCCGGCTCATCAAGGAAGAAAAATACGGCGAGGCACTGGCCATCGCGCGAAACCAGGTGGAGGGCGGTGCACAGGTAATTGACATCTGCATGGACGAGGCAATGCTCGACTCTGAAAAGGCGATGGTGAAGTTCGTGAACCTCATCATGGCCGAACCTGACATTGCAAAGCTGCCGCTGATGATCGACTCCTCAAAATGGAATGTTATAGAATCTGCACTGAAATGCATCCAGGGAAAATCGGTTGTTAACTCAATAAGCCTAAAAGAGGGCGAAAAGGCTTTCCTCGATCGTGCCCGCCTGATAAGAAAATACGGCGCTGCCGCGGTTGTGATGCTCTTTGACGAGAATGGGCAGGCTGATACTTTTGAGAGAAAAACAAAAGTTGCGGAGAGATCATATAAATTGCTTGTCGATATTCTGGGCTTTCCGCCAGAAGATATAATTTTCGATCCCAATGTACTTGCAGTTGCCACTGGCATCGAAGAGCATAACAATTATGCAATCAACTTCATAAAGGCAACTGAATGGATTAAGAAAAACCTGCCATATGCAAAGGTCAGCGGAGGCATAAGCAACCTCTCGTTCTCTTTCAGAGGGATCGACAGGGTGCGTGAGGCTATGCATTCCGTCTTCCTGTACCATGCCATAAATGCAGGGCTCGATATGGGGATTGTTAATCCAGGCATGCTGCAGGTTTACAGCGAAATTCCCGGCGACCTTCTTCATCTTACCGAAGATGTTATTCTGAACAGGCGGAAAGATGCGACGGAACGACTGGTGAAATTCGCTGAGGGACTGAAAAACGAGGGAAAAAAGGAAGAGAAGAGCGACGAATGGCGCCTGATGCCCGTTGTGGAACGGATCAGGCACTCGCTGATAAGAGGCCTTGATGAATTTATTGAGCAGGATATTGAGGAGGCTCGTATATTGTTCGACCGCTCCATTGACCTCATTGAAGGTCCGCTGATGGGTGGGATGAATGAAGTGGGAGATCTTTTCGGATCTGGAAAAATGTTTCTTCCGCAAGTGGTAAAGAGCGCACGGGTAATGAAAAAAGCTGTCACTAAACTGGCCCCGTACATTGAGAAGGAGAGCAAGGGAGGAGAGAGGAAAAGCACCGGCAAAATATTGCTTGCAACTGTAAAAGGCGATGTTCATGACATCGGGAAAAACATTGTTGGCGTGGTTCTTTCATGCAACAATTACGAGATTATCGACCTTGGCGTAATGACCCCTGCTGAAAAGATAATTGATACTGCAATAAAGGAGCAGGCTGATTTCATAGGCCTCAGCGGACTGATCACTCCATCGCTTGAAGAGATGGTCCATGTGGCATCGGAAATGGAACGGAGAAAATTGACTGTTCCGCTGCTTATCGGTGGAGCCACCACCTCCGAAATACATACTGCAGTTAAAATCGCTCCTGCCTATTCCGGACCTGTGATACATGTAAAGGATGCATCCAAAGCTGCCGGCGTGCTCTCTTCACTTAAGCGGAAGGATAAGGATGATTATATTAAATCCATCTCGGAAAAATACCGTAAGCTGAGGGAAGATCATGCCTCGAAGCGCACTGAGAGAAATCTTCTTTCGCTTGAAGCAGCTAGGAATAACCGTCTGGTAACCGACTGGAAGAGCTTCTCAATACTTAAACCGCAGAAACCGGGATACCATTTAATTAAGGATATCGATATCCGTACGCTGACAGACTACATCGACTGGACATTCTTCTTCTTTGCCTGGAAGCTGTCGGGAAAATATCCTGCTATCTTCAGCGATCCCGTCAAGGGCGAAGAAGCGAGGAAGCTTTTTGATGATGCAAAGAAGTACCTGAATGAGATAATCGATAAGAAGATCGTATCAGCGAGGGGAATTGTCGGGTTATATCCTGCAATATCTGACGGTGATGATGTAACGGTTTTTGAAGATGAGGAAAAGCATGAGCCGAAAGCGATACTTAGATTCCTCAGGAACCAGGAGCACAAGGAGAAAGGGATTCCCAATCTATCCCTCTCTGATTATATAGCACCGGAATCGTCGGGATTGACTGATCATATCGGTTTGTTCGTAGTTACNNACTGGGGATATGCAAAGGATGAAAAGCTGACCCTTGACGAAATGCTGGCAGTGAAATACAAGGGCATCAGGCCCGCTCCCGGCTATCCTGCCTGTCCCGACCATACCGAGAAGAGGGTTCTGTTNNCTTCCTCCTACTTCAGCATAGGCAAAATAAACCGCGATCAGCTGGAGGATTACGCATCAAGAAAAAAGATGACAGTTGGTGAAGCATCAAAATGGCTTGCTCCAAACTTATAATGAAAGAAGATGAGTGTTATTGACAAGATAAAAAACGCAAAGGGCACGCTGTTCACTTTCGAACTGCTCCCGCCCCTGAAGGGACACAGTATTGAAAAGGTTTATGCCACAATCGACAGACTTGCTGAATTTGAGCCGGCATATATCAACTTTACCACGCACCGTAATGAGGTAACATACAAGGAGCGTCCGGATGGGCTTCTTGAAAGAAGGGTTACGCGTCTGCGTCCCGGGACAATTGCCCTGGCAGCTGCCGTGAGATATAAGTATAACATCACTGTTGTCCCGCATGTGCTTTGCGGCGGCTTCACAAGAGAAGAGACGGAGAATGTGCTTATTGAGATGAATTTCCTTGGAATTGATGATGTACTGGCGCTGAGGGGCGATCCGCAAAGGGGCAGCAGGACATTTATCGCGGAAAAGGATGGGCACACGCATACCTGGCAGCTGGTAAAACAGATCATGGATATGAATAACGGGAAGTATCTCGAGGAGGAACTCGAGGAGACTTCCCCGAGCAAATTCTGCGTAGGTGTTGCCGCTTACCCTGAGAAGCACTTCGAGGCTCCCAATCTTCAGATCGACATGGAGAACCTGAAGTATAAGGTCGATGCAGGTGCAAGCTATATCGTGACACAGATGTTTTTTGATAATCCGAAATTCTTCAGGTTTCGCGATGAATGCCGGAAAATGGGGATAAATGTGCCCATTATTGCAGGCATCAAACCGATAACAGCATTAAATGATATTAAGCTCCTGCCGCAGACATTCCACATTGATGTCCCAAGCGATCTTGTTAATTCCATCAGGAAATGCACCACCGACAAGGAGGCGCGCGAAGCCGGAATCGAATGGGCAACCATGCAGTCGAAGGAGCTGATAAAAGAGGGCGTTCCCGGGATACATTACTATACCCTCGGCCGTGCTGATAATATTGCCAGGATCGTTAAAGCATCGTTCTGACCCCCGGCCTTCGCAAGCTCAGGCCTGCCCCCTGAAGGGGGCCTAATCCAGTAGCCAGATTTAAATACATTAACCGGGTTAGGCCCCCTTCAGGGGGCAGGCTATGCGGCAGCATAGCCGGGGGTCTTGCTAACCCGGCAGGATTACTTTAGAGGGGGGCCAGGGGTCAGATCTTAAACGCCTTCTTTATCTTATCGACGTAATCGAGCTTTTCCCATGCAAAGAAAGTGACCTTTTTGGTCCAGACTTTCCTGCCATTGCCGTTTACAGATTTCGGCTTGCTGCCATGAACTTCGTAATACACTTCAACATTCCTGTCAAAGTAATCACGGCCGAAATGTCCGTATGATGCCGTTTCGAGGAATATCGGGTTTTTGAGCCCCAGCCTGTTAACTATTGCATAGGGACGCATGTCGAAAAGGGCTTTTACCTTTTCTGATATTGCTCCGTCATTAAGGATTTTCCCTTTAGAGTCTTTAACCTTCGCCGTTCCGAAAGTATTTACATATAGGCCTACCGGCTGGGCTACACCAATTGCATAAGCAACCTGCACCAGCGCCCTGTCGCACACACCTGCAGCAACAAGGTTCTTTGCGATATGTCGTGCAGCGTATGCTGCCGATCTGTCGACTTTTGATGAGTCCTTGCCTGAAAATGCTCCGCCTCCGTGTGCTCCGTGTCCGCCGTAAGTATCAACGATGATCTTCCGGCCGGTGAGGCCGGTATCGCCGTGAGGACCGCCGATGACGAATTTGCCTGTCGGGTTGACCAGCAGGCGAAGGTCGCTCCTGAACATCTTCTGAATCTTTGAAGGAAGTGATTTTTTAACCCTTGGAATGAGGATCTTCTTAATGTCTTCCTTTATCTTGTTTTGCATCGCCACTTCTGCAGCCTTCTCGGAAGCGGCACTCTTATTTTTGGGAAGCACAAATTCGTCATGCTGTGTGCTCATAACAATAGTGTCGATACAAACAGGATTATTATTGTCGTCGTATTCGATTGTAACCTGTGACTTGGCATCAGGCCTGAGGTACTTCATCGCCTTACCTTCGCGCCTTATGGCTGCAAGCTCCTGGAGAAGCCTGTGTGCAAGCTCTATGCTCAGAGGCATATAGTTGTCCATCTCACGGCAGGCATAGCCGAACATCATGCCCTGGTCTCCGGCACCCTGCTCCTCGGGCTTTTGCCTCATTACGCCCTGGTTTATATCCGGAGACTGCTCGTGTATTGTCGAGACCACACCGCATGAATCGCTGTCAAAACGGTATTCGGCTTTTGTATATCCGATCTTGCGGATCACATTTCTTGCAGTTTCCTGTACATCGACCCATCCTGTTGTTCTCACTTCGCCTCCGCATACTGCAAGTCCTGTCGTTACAAATGTCTCACAGGCAACTTTTGACTCCGGGTCCCATTTAAGGAACTCATCGAGAAGTGCATCTGATATCTGGTCGGCTACCTTGTCGGGGTGACCCTCTGAAACTGATTCTGAAGTAAATAAATATCCCATAGTTTAAAAATTAATTCCTTAATAAATCAAAGAAGTGTGGAGTTTGGAGTACTTAAAGTGCCTAGAGTTGTTCATTCAAAACTAACTCTAAGTACTCTAGGCACTCCAAACTAAAAGGGGGGAAGATTGGTTGACGGAAAAAGGAATTTTTAAGCATTTTAGCATTTTTTCCTGTGGTTGCAATCAGTACAAATCTTTCCACCTGATAATTATGGCACAAAGCAAGCAAAAAAAAATCAATAAAAAAAATTCAACCCCTGGTGAGGAGCCTGAAAACCTCTTCCAGGTTGCTCACTTCCTTCTGCAGCGAAAGGACGGTAAGATTGTTGCTCACTGCGAATGAGAATATGACAGGACGTATATCTGCTTCACCTTCAGCCTCGATAACCCAGCGATCCTTTCCCTTCAGCTGAACCCTGATGACTTTTGGGATGCCAAGCAGTGCCTGTTCAGAGACTTCCTTGTCAAATTCAACATT
>PMBC01000151.1:0-11464 GCA_003152835.1 Bacteroidales bacterium
TTACTTTTTATAATGAGCCAGGTAATCCTTCACCTGGCGGTAAACATTCTCTGCGGTAAAACCAAACTTCTCGTCCAGAACCTTATAGGGAGCCGAGTAGCCAAAGCTGTTGACACCCCATACTTTTCCGAATGGACCAACAAGTCCATGAAGCGTGACAGGCAAACCTGCCGTTAATCCAAATGTCGGGATATTGGCTGGAAGGACTGAATCACGGTAAAATCCGTGTTCATTTCTGAATATTCCTTCTGACGGAGCTGAAACTATCCTGATTTTTAGATTATCCTTTTTCAGAAGGACAGATCCCTCAACCAGAGTTGAAACTTCTGATCCGCTGGCGACCAGAATAATATCCGGTGCTCCTTCGCAATCCTCAACAATGTAGGCTCCGTGCTTTGACTTTAGAGCATCACCGAAGCGGTCTTTGCTTTCTGACGGAAGATCCTTTATATTCTGGCGTGAAAGTATCAGCGCAGTCGGGGTCTTTTTATTCTCAAGAGCCATTTTCCAGGCCACAGTTGTTTCTACACCATCAGCAGGGCGAAGTACAAGCATGCTGTTTTCGCCATGATGATTTTTCAGGTGTTCCATCAATCGTATCTGCGCCTCCTGCTCAACAGGCTGGTGAGTCGGACCATCTTCGCCTACACGGAAGGCATCGTGGGTCCAGATATATTTTACCGGTAACCCCATGAGGCAGGCAAGCCGTACGGCAGGCTTCATATAATCAGAAAAAACAAAGAATGTTCCGCAGGCTGGTATGATACCTCCGTGCAGAGCCATTCCATTCATAACAGCTGCCATGGTAAGCTCGGCAACACCTGCCTGGAGAAAAGCGCCTGTAAAATCTCCCTTTGTAAATGCTTTTGTGTTTTTCAGGAAGCCGTCAGTCTTGTCGGAATTTGAGAGATCGGCAGAAGCAACAACCATGTTTTCAACCTGTTTTGCTAGGACAGAGAGAACAGTTGCTGAAGCTGCCCTGGTTGCTGACCCCTCTTTCTGCTGGATTGCTTTAAAATCGATGGCCGGTATATCGCCGCTATAGAAAAGGTGCAGTTTCTTATCAAGATCAATGTTTGTTTTCGCCCATTCAGCTTTTCTGGCTTTCCATTCAGCAGCTGTTTTGCGTTTTCCATCAAGGACTTTCTTATAAATATCTTTAACTTCATCAAAGACCCTGAACGGATTTGAAACATCAGCTCCGAGATTGGCCAGTGATTTCTCATAAGATCCGCCTGCTTCGCTTACAGGCATGCCATGGGTTGAAGTTTTTCCCTCAAAGCTATTTCCTTCTTTATCGAGAAGGCCTTTACCCATGATTGTCTTGCCAATAATGATTGTGGGTTTATCCTTCGATTTTATTGCATTGCCCAGGGCTTTTCTGATCTGGTCCTGATTGTTCCCGTCTATTGAAATAACATCCCATCCCCATGCCCTGTACTTCATTGCAGTATCTTCGCTGGTGACTGCCTTTGTTTCAGTGGAAAGCTGAATGTCGTTAGAATCATAGAACATTATAAGATTATTCAGCCCGAGGTAACCAGCGAGCCGGCCGGCGCCCTGCGATATCTCCTCCTGTATACCACCGTCGGATATATAGGTAAAAGTCTTATGTGCAAATAATTCTCCGAATCTTGCAACCAGGAATCTCTCAGCAATTGCAGCACCTGCAGCCATCGTATGGCCCTGTCCAAGAGGACCGGAAGTGTTTTCGATACCCTTCATAACGTCGAGTTCGGGGTGTCCGGGTGTGGTGCTGCCCCACTGACGGAACTGCATGAGTTCCTCGATACTGAAACGACCTGTCAGTGTAAGAACTGAATATAGCATGGGCGACATATGCCCGGGATCGAGGAAAAACCTGTCGCGGTTTATCCATTTAGGATCCTCGGGATCGAAATTCAGGAATTCGGAAAAAAGGATATGGATAAAATCCGCACCGCCCATTGCTCCACCCGGGTGACCTGACTTGGATTTTTCAACCATCGACATCGCAAGAATACGGATATTATCTGCTGCAAGTTTGTTTATATCTTTACTCATAATAAAAAAATTACCGCATTAAATATTAATGCGGTAACAAAATTAGAATTTATTGTTTACAGAACAATGCGATGTAAGGTTATCATTAGCTTAACCTTATATTTAATATCAATATATTTCAGGTTATTTATAGGTATTTTCTGTCCTCCTCCGGAACTTCGAAATACTTGTCGTAAATCTTGACATCAGGGCCTGTCTCTGCTTCGACTTTATTTCCCCTGATCTTATAAGTACATTTCTCACCGACGATTCCGGAGAAGTAAATATTAGATTCCTTTCCATCATCATCTTTCATCAGAATCCTGACAAGATGAAGGTACTTCATACTGTTGAGCTGAGCTCCACAGATAGGACAGTTAAAAATGTATTCTTCTCCTTCCTTCATCTCAAATGAAGGATGAGTGGTTTTAGTGTAGTTCCCGAGCTCAGGATTGAGATATACCAATCCTCTTTGATTGCGATCCTTAAGACTTGTAGCAGCAAGGATAATTGAAGTTTTAACATTCAGGTTACCCTTGCAAACTTTGCATTGATATTCTACTGCCATGATTCACCTCCTGTATGTTTATACGTTTAATTATTTTATCTGCAATTTTCTTAACAAGGTACGAGATATTTTCACCAAAGTCAATTTTTTCTGGCTGTATTCCGAGTACATAAACCGGCATCAGAAAGAAGTCAGACAATCGTTTCAGTGAAATATTGTGAGTATTGAAAGTAATATCCTGTATATGACTTATATCCAGTAACTTGAATGTTCCAGGAGTTGATTTCAGATCAACACAGTCAATCAGTACAAGTATATCAGGATCAAGGCTGTTGATTTTCCCGATATAATTCTCAATACTGGCTTCGACTGTCAGCGATGTAATAGTTTCGGTATTTTTAATATGCCTGCTTATATACACACCAATCCCGTCATCCATTTTCAGCAGATTGCCAATGCCGACAAAAAGGATTTTTTTCCCTTTTTGTGACAGCAGATTATCGAGATCTTCAGGCACCTTTAAATAAGTATTTTACCTGAACCTGCCTCAGGCAGTTCGGACATATGATATTGAACATGTCCTTTCGCTTGAGTCCGTCCCTGACTTCAACTTTAATATCCTGACCTTCTTCAAGCCTCAGCTTCTGATTAAGCAGATTGAGGTTGAGAATTGAGGAGAAAGCTTTTGGACCCAGTTTCCTGTGCATATAATGCAGATGCTCTTTTGTCGTTATTATAGCACCGCAGCTTTCGCATAAAAGCAATTCTTTCTCCTGGTATTCAACATTTTTTTCTCTGTCAAATACTGCAAGATCGAAAATCTTGTCAGAAAGCTTAACTCCTTTCTGAGTAATGCAATGATCCTGGCACTGGCCGCAAAAGATACATTTCCCGTAATCCCTTTTAATTATCCTGATCCTTTTTTCCTTATCATCAGTAAAAGTTATTGCCAGTGGGGGGCAGACATTGGCACATGTTTCACATCCGACACAGTTCTCATTATCCACAACTGGCTTACCCCTGAATTTCTCGAAAGGAACATGAGGTTCTTTCGGGAATTTAGAGGTGTATGCCGGTGTTACAAGCGAAACAATGGCCTCTTTTAATTCTCTTATCTTGGGATACTTCATTTTACAGCATCTTTATAATCATCTTTCACACTTTTATCACCAAGTTTTATCCCGAAATGGTATGTTCCCCTTATGAGAGCATGTGCGGCTGCGGTGGAAGTGAAAAACAATATCGGGATCGCAATCAGGGCTTTTGTACCGGCATCGCTTATCCCAAAATGAAACATTACTCCAATAAAGATGCTGCAACAACCCAGGGTAACCGCTTTTGTCGCTGCCTGAAGCCTGTTATAGGTATCGGGCAGCCTTATGATCCCAATGCACCCCAGCAGGTTAAAAAGTACTCCGATTGTAATGAATATCAGACTTATCATATTACTCATTTAGTTTTTTACCGGTTAGGTATTTTGCCAGGGTTAACGTCCCGAGGAAGCTCAGGATGATCCAGGCGATTCCAATATCCAGGATAAATGACCTTTCTGTCTGAATCGATATTATTGCGCAGATGCCAACCACCAGTATCCCGAAAATATCAATTCCGACCATGCGGTCAGGAATTGTCGGGCCCCGGATAATCCTGTATAAACAGATGCCGCTCAATGCGATCTGGACGTAAAGCAATATATTAAGGTAGCCGTTCATTCTATAATTCTTTTTATGTATTTTTCAAATGCCCCGGTTATAATAGGAGTATAAATCTCAGGATCCTCGGACCTTATATAGATCCAATGGATATACAGGTAATCATCAATAATGTCTACGGAAATGGTTCCGGGAGTCATTGTTATTGAATTTGCAAGCAGCATTTTTGCCATATCAGACTTAAGAGTGGTTTTTACTTTGACAATACCCGGCCGGATCGGCATGGCAGGATGCAATACCCTGTAGGCAACATCCAGGTTTGCTTTTATACATTCCCAGATGAATATGAAGAGATAAACAATAAACCAGAAATAACGNNACGATCAGATTTGCCACCGTAAAATCAAATGTCAGCAGCAACCAGAAGATAAACGATAATATGAAAAGTGTAATGTATTTCATTTCATTGGCCTAGTATAAATGTCGAGTATTTCAGGGGATCTGTTAGAATATCAACCGCAGGAGCCAGAACAGCCTCCCTCACAGAAGGTATAACAAGCAGGCTGAGAAGGAGACAAAGTATGCTCAATACGATCATGCTGAATACCATAGGAAAAGGAACCTCTTTGACTTCAGGTCTTTCAGGATTTGCAGGCTTATTATAGAATGCATACCGCTGGAATTTCAGGAATGATGCAAGTGTAATTATGCTTACAATAACGGCAAGTGCTGCAAGCAGATAAAACCTTGCCATTACTGCTGCAATTATGATTATCAGTTTGCTGAAGAATCCGTTAAACGGGGGTATCCCCGAAATTGACATAGATGCAATAAACGAGGTTGCAGATGTTACCGGCATCACTTTTGCCAGGCCACCCATCTCTTTAAGGTTGCGGGTGCCCAATGTGTATTCTATTGCTCCGGCATTGAGGAACAGCAGGCCCTTAAAAGCTGCATGGTTGATAAGGTGGTAAATGCCGCCGGTAATTGCCAGGGAAGCTACCTCTGGTTTCAAACCCCGCGAAACGAGTATCATGCCGATTCCCACCGACATTACTACATAACCCATCTGGCTTATGCTGTGATAGGCCAGTAGCCTCTTGATATCCCATTGTCCTATTGCCAGGAACACTCCGATCACCATCGACAGGGTTCCGAGGGTTGTTATCAGGATGGCCATTTCTTCACTTATCACGAACATATTGAAGAACAACCTGATAATTACATAAATTCCAACTGCTTTAATGAACACCCCTGAAAGCATGGCTGATATTGGCGATGGTGCGGATGAATGAGCATCCGGCAGCCAGGCATGGAATGGAATAATAGCTGCCTTGAGACCAAATCCGCTCAGGATAAGCAACTGCACAAAAAGATAATATTTCTTGTCATAACCATTGCTGAATGCTGCCCTTATATCTGCTATATTGAGGGTTTTCGTCTTCCAGTAAATAAATCCAATTCCGAAAAGTATCAGGAATGAGGCCAGTCCGCCCAGAACCTGGTACTTAAAGGATGCTTCAAGCTCATTCTTCTCGACTCCAAAAGCAACAAGCGCATAGGAGGAGATGACTGATATTTCAAGAAATACGAAAATATTGAAAAGATCACCGCTGAGCACAACTCCGTTCATTCCCCCGATGAGCAGACAGAAAAGTGCATAGAAATAGTTTTCTGCAGTGTATCTTTTAATGTATGAAATTGAATAGAAGACAGCGAGGAATCCGACCAGATTTATGATGCAGACAATTAATGAATTAAAACCGTCCATCATCATATATATTCCGATCGGGATTTTATTAACGGGCTGCCATCCGCCGACTTTATATAAAGAGAGTCCTCCATTTAAATTTATCAGCGAATAGAAACTCAGGACGACAAGAAAAAGAAGGACACAGGATGCGAAATACTTATTAAAATCCCTGAAAAACCTTCCAAAGATCATTATAAGGAATGTCGCGCTTAGCGGTATAACAACGAATAATGGTAACAGCTGATTCATCATCTACCCTCTTAATTCTTTTATTTCTCTTATATCGAATGTCTTATACTTTCTGTACAGCCTGATGATCACGGCCATAAGCAAAGATGTAGTCGCAAGTCCGATAACAATTGCCGTCAGCACCAGGGCCTGGGGTAATGGATCTACATAAATTTTGTCCGGATCAGCCGGATTGACAATAGGAGCGACCCCTTTGTCAATATATCCGACAAGCGCAAAGAACAGAAATGTACTGATCTCCATTATCGATAGCGAAACTGCAATCTTGACCAGGTTTCTTCTGGTTATAACCCCGTACAGTCCTACGAGAAAAAGACCAAAACACATATAATACGCAATCATTTTGGCGACTCCTCCTTAAAAATTATTAATGAAAGAAATATTATAAAGATTGACGCAGCAACCTCGATGCCAACAAAAATATTATAAAGGGGTAATACTCCAGCGCTTACCAGCTCTCCCACCGTTCCCTTAGGCAGAAAATTGTTAAAGAAAACTTTTGTTCCAAACAGGAATCCTGCAGCTGCAATCAATATAACACAGATTGTAGCAACGCTTTCGACAATTGTAGTCCCCATCTCTTCTTTGACAAGCTTGAAAAAATCAGTTCCATGCGACAGTATGACAAGTATCAGGGAGCCTGCCATGATTACTCCTCCGGCAAATCCGCCTCCCGGCGTAAGATGACCATGAACAATGACATATATGCCGTACATGAATATCATTCCGGCAATCAGCTGTGCTGTCTTTTTTACAATAATTGTCATCCCTTTCATCTGGTCCTTTTATCTTTTGTCTTTTGTCTTTTAAAACCCACCCCTCACCCCTCCAAGGAGGGGATTTTTCTTCTCTACTTTTTCCCTTTCAACCTTAAAATTGTAAGTACTCCAAGTACTGCAGTAACAAGAACCACTGCCTCACCCATGGTATCATATCCCCTGAAATCAAAAACGACACCGGTAACAAGATTGGCGCTGCCTGTATTTTGTGCAGCACCATGAATATATGAATCAGCCATACGGAGGGAACTAGTTCCGAGAACATCAAGATTGCTGGCAGCAATTATGAAAAAATACAGTAATACAGCTATAATGATTATGCCCGTGATTGCAGTGATTTTCCCTGAAGTNNGTGATTGTATCGACTACTATCTGAACAATTGCAAGGTCAGGAGCTTTAAGAAGAAGAAAGCAGATTACCAGCCCATAACCTACAATGCCGCAGGCAATGACCGCTGACAGCAGATCTTTTGCATGAATGGCAAATAATGCGCCCAAAATCATTAATCCTGTTATTATGGATAAAGCCACTTCCATTCCGCTTGAGTTATTTATATCATAATTAGAAACATAATTATCAATCCGGCAAATACCCAGAGAACGTAACCTGGAAGCACACCGGTATGAGCTTCACTAAGCTGATGACTCAGCCACAGGACAAATCTTTTCGATAAATCATAAATATCAAACCATTTCTCTTCGGCTTTTTTATAAAGAGTGGAGAAAAGCCTGAATTCGCCTATCGTTTTATAAAATTCGGATGTGGAATACTCTGTCTGATCCTGAATTCTTTCGCCGCCAATGAAACTATCCTCGGTTCTGAATTTTTTCAGATTGAAGGCCAGATAAAGAATAATTCCCAGAACAATTGAAATCAGGACGAGCAAAGAAACAAGCGATGAATTCCAGAAACCCAAAAACCGGAATGAACCTGAAACCGGCATGAAAAGCTTTGGCACGACAAGGTTTGTGGCAAATACACCAAAAATGATGCAGAATAATGAAAGAACAGCAGGAGGCAGCCACATCAAAACAGGCACCTCTTTTATATTTTCAAATTCCGGTCTTCTGCGACTCAGGAATATTCCGCCTATAAGCTTGATAAAACTCGCCATGGTAAGTGCAGATCCCAGTACTGCCAGTCCAAGCCATACCATCCACAGCTTGCTGGCAATGCCTGAACCGGTGCCAAAATCAATTATGCCCTGGTAAATCATCCATTTTGACGCGAAGCCATTGAACGGCGGGATACCTGAAATTGACATCGCAAATATCAACGTCGCGGCGAAAGTTACTGGCATCGCTTTTGAAAGGCCTCCCAGGTCATCAATATCCTCTTTCCCGGTCCTGTATTCAATACATCCTGAAGAAAGAAAAAGACCGCTTTTGTAGATTGCATTATTAACCATATGGAAAAGTCCTGCCGCGACACCGATCGTCGAACCAAGCCCGAATCCGAGGATCATGTATCCGACCTGCGAAACTGCATGGTATCCGAGCAAGCGCTTGTAATTATGCTGGACAAGCGCCATCATGACTGCAGTTATAATTGAAATGACACCTATCGATAATAGTAAGATTGTCAGCCATTCGTTAAGGATGAACATTTTGTTTGTTATCCTTGCAAGAAAATATATCCCGAGGAGTTTGTCCAGGGATGCCGGCAAGTAGGCAGAGGATGATGCCGGGGCGCTCTTTGCATAATCCGGCACCCATGTATGGAATGGAAAAGCACCAGCTTTAGTAAAACTGCCTGTGAGGAGGGCAAGAAATGCAACTACAGAAAGGGCATTTGTTGTTGGAATCGAAATGCTCCCCATGCTCAGAGTACCCGTAATCTTCCAAATGATTCCAATACCAACAATCATGATGCTATCAGACGCACCAATAAGTATCAGAGTCTTCTTGGCTGTTGCTGAGCTCTCCTCATCATGTCCATTGATAAGTTTATATAACGTTATTCCAAGTACACCCCAGAAGAAAATAAATAAAAGCAGATTGTCAGATAGTACTGCACCATAAGAGCACCCAAGAGTAATAAGAAAATAAGGATAATAGTTTTTAACGTCTTCTGCTTTAATATAAATAAGGGAGTAAAGCAGGATTAAAAATGTGAAGAGGCTGATAAACAGTATAATAAGCTTGCTAAGGCTGTCGCTGTTAAAAACAAGATACCTGCCGGCATCTGCAACAGGATGCAAGCCAAAAACGGTGAATCCTGATACTGCCGAAAACTCATCGGGACGCATCATCTGATTACCGGAACTGTATATTATAACAGACAGGTAACCCGTTATGATGCTTATCAGCAGAGCGGCCAGCCCCTTGATGGTCCTGAATTTTTCCGGTATAAGGAAAAGCAGTAATCCGGCAAGAACAGGTACGGTTATTATGCTGATTATCTCTTTCATTTCTGAAGGTTGATGGTTTTCTTTAATTCATTAGTCACCCTTACAGATTCATTTATCAGTTCATTAGCATTCATTATTTTATCTCCTGAATTAAGGTCGTAGGCGACTGCCATTCGTTCGGTGCAGCAGTAGCATGGATCGACAGCAGCAAGTGATATTGTCGCATCAGCAATTGTCTGACCTATGCAAGATTTCCTGAATGTTGCAATATTGACATAGCTTGGTGCCCTTATTTTATGTCGTAAAGGAGAGTTAGATCCGTCAGACTGCACAAAATGGAATACCTCTCCGCGAGGCGCTTCAGCGCGTCCGTTCCCGATTCCCTCAGGTATCTCTTTCACTTTTACTGAAATATCTCCTTCTTTCTCTTTCTTAAGTCCATCAAGACACTGTTCTATTATTGAGATTGATTCGTACATTTCGAGCAGCCTGACCTGAGCCTTGGCGAAAACATCACCTTCATTTGCAGTTATCACTTTCCAGTTGACAAGAGGATAAGCGGCATAAGGATCATCTTTCCGTACATCTATTGCCAGTCCTGATGCCCTGGCAGTAGGTCCGACTGCCCCATAATCAATGATATCCTGTTTTGTAAGGATACCGACTCCTTTGGTCCTTGCGTGAATTACAGGATCGTCCATCACGGCACCGGTAAGTAAATCGATCTTTTTCCTGGCATCACCGAGGATTTTCCGGATGAGTGGTATTTTTGCCTCTTCAATGTCGCGCCTCACTCCGCCAACTTTAAACATTGCATAGCTGTTCCTGTTGCCGGAGATCATTTCAAAGAGATCAAGCACTGGTTCACGGTATTTCCATGCCCACATGAACACCGTATTATAGCCGAGGAAATGTCCGGCAAGACCTACCCACAGAAGATGACTGTGAATACGTTCCAGTTCTCCAATAATCGACCTGATATATTTCGTCCTGTCAGTAATTTCAATATCAGCGATTTCTTCAACAGCATTGGCAAATGCAAAAGGATGAGAGGATGAGCATATACCGCAGATACGTTCTACAAGAAAGAAAACCTGTTCATAAGTTTTTGATTCACTGAGCTTTTCAATCCCACGGTGATTNNTGGGTGGTATGGACCGATAGGTATGAGTGTTTTTTTGCTCATTATAAATTTATCTCCGGTTATTTAAACTCTTTTCTCATCGGATAAACTCCTTCAGCCCAGTTGCCTTCAGAAATCAGTTTCTCCTGGTTGGGATGATTAATGAAATTAATGCCGAAGAGCTCATGCATCTCCCTTTCAATCCAGTTGGAAGCATTGAACATATTCGACAGGGATTCAATCTGCGGGTTCTTCTTATCAAGCACCACGTGGATATTAAGTATTAGACCAACAGAGTCCTTGCTGAAATGATAATGGATCTCAAATCCTTTTTTTGAATGAATCGCAGAAGCAATAATAAACCGGAATCCTGCACTTTTGTACAGATATTCAGAAACAGCCAGGATTACATCCGGAATAACTGTGATAATTATCCGTCTTTCATTCTTTTTAGTTACTTCAAGAATGTCAGATCTGAATCTTAATTCGAATAATTTAATTATTGCTTCACTATCCATTTCAAATATCCTATTGACAATTTCAACTTTAACACTTGTCCACCGTCTAGCGTGCACCGTGTAACTCACCTATGAACTATTTACCAGTTTTACAATTCCCGCTATTATGGCCTCCGGTTTCGGAGGGCATCCTGGTATATAGGCATTTACCGGAATTATTTTATCGACAGGTCCGGCAAAAGTATAGCTCTCGGCGAATAATCCTCCGGTGCATCCACAGGCTCCTATTGCAACCACGAGAATAGGTTTTGGAGCCTGGTTATAGATCTCTATGAGTCTCTCCTTATCATGTATGTTTATAGAACCGTTCACCAGGAGCACATCGGCATGCCTTATGCTGCCAACCAGGAGAATACCAAATCGTTCAAGGTCATGCCGCGGGGTAAGACAGTCAAGGATCTCAATATCACAATTATTGCATGAGGCTCCACCAAAATGGAAGACCCAGAGCGATTTTTTAAAGCAATAATTTTTAAACCCCACAGCTAATAGTATTTAATAACCAAATG
>PMBC01000151.1:11537-14251 GCA_003152835.1 Bacteroidales bacterium
CATGATATATTTCGACAGCTTTATCAAAGCATAAGCTGCCCCGGAAAACTCAATGAATATCCCATCCGTTATTTCTGCTTCCGCTTCAGGCATGTCGAAGGGGACAAGAGCAAGCTTGGCCTGGATACAGAAAACAGCAACAATGAATAACAACACCCCGGATATGCTTCCGATAAATGGTGATCCTGCCTGCTGGGTTTGAATAATTGAATACAGATCAAACTTTTGTCCGCATTTCATTATAATGCCGGCGATAACTAGGAGGAAAGTAAGTTCATAGCTCAGGATAAGCTTCATTTCCCGTGAACTGCCGACAGCAGCAAGCGGATTGCCTGATGCAAGAGCTCCTGAAATATAAGAGAATGAAGGTATTGTAAGCAAATAAAATATGACAAGAAGATCTCCCCTGAAGCCGGTTGATATATTGAAAAGGGGCAGCAGGATAAAGACCCCTGCCATCGTTGCCCCGAAAACAGCAAATACCGGTGCAAGCAAGAATATCATCGGTGATCCTTTCCTGGGCAAAATAGTCTCCTTTACAAGAAGCAGCTTGAAGAAATCATAAAATGGCTGTAATAGTGGAGGCCCTTTACGAAACTGGACCCTGGCAGTGATCTTCCTGTCGAACCATGAAAGGAAAGCTCCCGTAACTCCAACAAAGAGCAAGCCGGGAAAGACAAGAAAATAAAACAGGTTAACTGCCATTTTGATCTTATTTACTGTTTTTCAGTTGTATATAAATACTCCTTTATCAACACTTTATCATTGAGCCGATATACATTATCCTGTGGCGACTCATCATTTTCAGTAAGTGACACTGTCCCTTCCGGGCAATTCGAAATAAATTTCTTCAACTCATTATCATCTTTAAGATCGTAGAAAAGATCCCTGTTCCTGTGGTGTTTGAAAAAGTCAGTCATCATGGTCCCAAAAGGACAGATTGTGACACACGATTTACACGATACACAAAGGTTGGTGTGGCGGTTGATCAGCCCTTCATTGTCCTTTTCAAGAGCTTCAGCAGGACAAACGCTTATACATGGAGCATCTTCACATCTCCGGCAAGTGAACCTGAAAGTGGCAAGTTCCCGGATACTTTTTAAGCCATTGCTGTTTGCCTCAGGATAAAATAAAGCCTCCGGCAGGCTCATGTCAGGGTTTTCAACCATGGCAGAACGCAGCTTTATCATATCAATAAGGATCCTTTGTTCCATTTTTCAATTTTAAATATTCAGCTGGTTCATAAGCTGGAACCTGGTATCGCTAAGCCTGTGTGAAAGAGTCTGTGCAATTTTCGACATTGTCTTGAATCCGAAATCACAATCTTTTTCAAACTCTTTATTTAGTTCTTCTGCATTAATAGCAATTATCTTTGTGGGTGTTATCGCCATCACCCATGCAGTTGAGATATGAGGGCTGAAGACGGCAGACCATGAAAAAAGCTGTCCCTCTTCAACTGTGCCAAGATGAATTCTCTTTTCTTTTGCAAGGCTGATCCCGAGAGATAATTTTCCCTCAAGCAGGACAGCGGCCTCACTGAGCTCATCATATTGCTCGAATAGCATCTCCTTTACCCTGAATTCCCTGATAGTGCTAATCCCGGCTAAAGTATTCAGCTGCTTATCGGTATATCCTTCAAAGAAGCTGATTTTTTTCAGATCTTCCGGTGTCAGTTTCATGCTTTTCCTGATATTAATCTTTATTAATAGTCTTACTAATCATCCGGGTTATCATTATTTCCATATATCCGGAGTATTCTTTAATTCATTGTATGTAAAAACCGGCCCATCCTTGCAGACAAAGAATTCACCCATCATGCAATGTCCGCANNTGTATCCCATTTCCAGCAGCCTTATCGTTCCGAATTTCATCATTATGGGAGGCCCGCATACTACCGCAATGGATTTTGTAATATCATACTTTATTCTGTTAAGCAGAGTTGTCACTACACCTACTGAACCCTCCCATTCCTCGTCAGCTTTGTCAACAGTACGAAAGGCTTCAAACTTTTCGGTTTTGTTTAGCCTGTCAAAAAGAGGTTTGTAAATGCAATCGGTCGGTGTCTTGGAGCCATAGCAGAGGGTAACCTTTATAAGTTTATCTTTTATACCTTCAAGGGCATAAAGCAGGGATCTGATAGGAGCGAGGCCGCAGCCTCCGCCAAGAATCAGCACTTCCTTTCCATAAAAACTCTCGATGGGGTAACCTCTTCCGAATGGCCCTCTTATTCCCATAAAGACACCCGGTTTCAACTTATGCATGCATTCAGTGACATACCCGGTTTTCATCACCGTTACTTCGAGTTTCTCCGTAATAAGCGGTGATGAAGAAGGTGTAAACGGAGCTTCTCCGATGCCATCGACAGACAACTCGATAAACTGACCGGTTTTAAATGAAAAGCCTTTTTCCGGAACAAGCACAAACGTTTTTATCAGCGGTGACTCATCGATCACATCAGTCAGACTTGCCATGATGGGTTTGTATATGTTCCTTTCATTCACCATTGCACATTATTTAGCCAGTTCCATAAATATTTCATTTTTATTTATCTTACCGATGCAGGCTTCGATACATCTGCCACATCCGGTACAGGCAGTGGATTTAAATTTCCCGGGTTTCCAGACATATTTGCACATATACCTGTTCCTGAAGCGATTCTGAAGTAAAAAGAGACCGTCTTCTCCTCCTGCAACCCTTTCAAAACCAGGGTACTG
>PMBC01000151.1:14295-19536 GCA_003152835.1 Bacteroidales bacterium
TGATGAAAGCAAGGTTTCAGTTGCATGATGCTCTTTCTCAATAGCTGATAAGATCTCTCCGTCCTTAAGAGGAATAGCAGAAGGAAAAGCAGTGCTTAGAAAACCTTCACCTTTCCCGGTTATAATTCTTAAGATCATTTTTCCGTTAAGAAAAATGACAGCAAGATCAGCAGTACTGGTCGAAAAAGGCTTGATATCGTATGTCAGGCAATGACAATGTTCCTGAATGCCAATACAATCTGTCGAAATAAGAATTGTATTGTTACGGCGTTCCCTGTAATTTATATCCGTAAAATCTTCATCAAGATATATCTCATCAAGAATCGACAACGCTTCAATATCACAATTTGGAATGCCTATTATTATTCTCTCCTTCACAGCTTTTTCAGATGTGACATTTTCTTTGACAGGAAGGAAAAAACTCTTAAGCGGGGTGGCAGGTTTGGGTTTATTATAGATGATTTTGGGAATGTCAGCCGTTCTTAACTCTTCATAGTCCTGACTTGCATCGTTGGGGATACTTGCAAATATTGCATAGGATAATAATAGCTTCTCTAATGTATTATCCCACTCTTCCTTGTTTATGCTCTTATATTGCATTTATGTGAGAAGAATCACATATAAAATTAAATTCAGTATTAATAAAAGTCAATTAATTAATATATAATTTTATGACAGTAAATAGTAGAAATGATATAATTACCATTAGATCAATTAAGTAAAAAATTGTTTTATATTAAAAAAGAATTATTTAACTTGCATTATTGAATTAAATAAAAGGAATTGATGTGAAACAAATCACAAAATATGTTATTAAAAACAGCCTGAAGAGGATTTTCCTGTATCGTGCTTGTCTTGTCAGGCTCAAGATGATGGGAGTCGAAAAGGTGTTTTCATATACTCTTGCAAATGAAACCGGAGTAACCCCTGATCAGGTTCGAAAAGACTTTTCTGAGTTTGGCATCAGGGGAAATAAGCGTGGCGGTTATAAAATAAATGAGTTGCTCGACATAATGGAAAACCTGTTCCACCGTAACAAAGACCATAATATTATTCTTATAGGAATGGGTAACCTTGGTCTTGCATTATCAAAATACAGCAAGTTTGTNNGATCCGATGTAACGGTTTATTCAATGTTGCGATTAAAGGAAATAATCGACAGGTTCAGGGTCAAGGTGGCAATTCTTGCAGTGCCGGAAATATCTGCCAAGGAGGTTGCGGATGAATTGATACGAAATGGAATCAAGGGCATAGTGAATTTTGCACCGGTGCTTCTGAAAGTGCCGCCTGATATAATTATCAATAATGTAAACCTTTCTGATGAGCTTGAAAGCGTTATATATTACGTGCATAAGCAGTTGAAAGTCGACGGACTGAAAAATCTTGAGATATTATACAAGGATATGAAATATTGATCAGGGGGCTGGTACAGGGTGTCGGATTCCGGCCATTTATCTGCAGACTGGCTGCCAAGCACGGCTTATCAGGCGAAGTTGACAACAGAACAGATGGTGTCTCTGTTATATTACAGGGTGATCTTAAAACAATTGATAAGTTCAGTAATGATATTCTTGAAAATGCTCCTCCCGCTTCTCATATAAAATCAATCGAGATAAAAACAACCCGGTTTGCAGGTTATGATAGTTTCAGAATTGCAGAGAGCAAAACCGTTGATAACCTTGTCACAGAGATCAGCCCTGATATTGCNNAGCTTCAGGATGTGCAGTAATTGCAAATCAGAATATGAAGATATTCTTGACCGGCGTTATCATGCACAGCCCATAGCCTGTAATAAATGCGGTCCTGTCTGCAATCTCAGTGATAACACAAAAAGCATTAGCAATTTTAATCAGATACTTGATGAGGTGTCTTTGCAGATAGCCTCCGGAAAAACCGTTGCTGTAAAAGGGACCGGGGGTTATTTCCTAATGTGCGATGCTCTTAATAATAATGCGATAAATGAACTGAGACAAAGAAAACATCGTGATGAAAAGCCATTTGCAGTAATGTTCCGGGACGTTTCCGCCGTAAAAAACTTCTGTTATCTGGATGCAGATGAAGAAAAAGAACTTGTTTCGTGGCGAAGACCGATTCTTATACTCAGGCAAAAAAAGCTTTTATCATCCTCAGTCAGCAATGGGCTTAAAACAACCGGAGCCATGCTTCCTTACATGCCTCTGCACTACCTGCTTTTCAGAAATATTAAAACACCGGCCGTCGTTCTTACCAGCGGAAACATTTCCGATGATCCCATTATTGTTGATGATTCCTCTGCAGAAAAACAGTTGCTGGGGATTGCCGGTTCAGTTTTAAGCTACAACAGGACTATTCACAATCGGGCAGATGATTCAGTGATAAGGATCATCGACCACAAAATCAGTATCCTTCGCCGTTCCCGCGGTTATGTTCCCCGTCCTGTTGATTTGAATATGAATGTCGAAGGAATTCTGGCACTGGGTGCCGATCAGAAGAGCAGCTTCTGCCTGGGTAAAGGATTTCAGGCTATTATGAGCCAGTACATCGGGGATATGAAAAACCCGGCTGTTTATGATTTTTTCACAGAAACGATTGACAGATTCTCCGGACTNNAAAATTCCCTTGGTCAGGGTGCAGCATCATCACGCACATATTGCATCCTGCCTTGCTGAAAACGGTATCGGGGATGAAGTTATCGGGGTAAGTTTTGACGGAACCGGCTTCGGCACTGACGGTAACATCTGGGGAGGTGAATTCCTGATAGCCGACAATGAAAAATTTACGCGATTTGCTCACTTCGATTATATCCCGATGCCCGGAGGAGATAAAGCAGTCTCAGAACCATGGAGAATGGCATTTTCATATTTATTCAGGTATTTCGGCGATAATCTGGATTATAAGTCGATCCCTCTTTTCAGGTCAATAGATGATAATAAATTGTCGATGGTCAGGGAGATGATTATTAAAAAAATGAATTCTCCGCTTTCTTCAGGTGCCGGCCGGCTGTTTGATGCTTTCTCGACATTGCTCGGATTATGTTCGGAAGAAACATTTGATTCAGAGGCACCTATGCGGCTTGAATCTGCAATAAATTGCAGGACAGATGATTATTATCCTTTCATTGCTGCTGAGACAATAATATTTTCAGATACGTTAAAGGCTCTTCTCGAAGATTTACCACGTCATAGAATTCCGGTTATTGCGGCCAAACTGCACAATACCATTGCCCAGGCTATTCTTCAGACTTCTCATCAGATCAGGAGAACGACTTCCATTAATAAGGTTGTCCTCTCCGGCGGTGTTTTCCAGAATAAATATCTTCTTGAAAAATCGTCGGCACTTTTAAGAAAAGAAAGGTTCAAAGTATATACTAATCATCTGGTTCCGGCAAATGACGGAGGTATTTCACTGGGCCAGTTGACAGTCACTTCAAAATTAAGAAGAAAATGTGTCTGAGCGTACCTGCACGGATAATTTCAATTGATGGCAGCATGGCAGAAGTGTCGTGCGGGGGAACTATTTTCAAAGCCGGACTGCAAATGATTGAAAATGCAAAACCGGGTGACTATATACTTCTTCATGCAGGTTTTGCAATTCAGAAGATAAGCGATGAGGAAGCAGTCGAAACCCTCAGACTGCTTAAAGAAATGAAAGATGCAATGGACGAAATGTGATCATGAAATATATTGACGAATTCAGAGATAAACAGCTTGTAATAAAGCTAGCTGGTCACATCAAAAACCTGGCCCGGGGCGATCTTGCTTTCATGGAGGTGTGCGGTGGTCATACCAGCGCTATTCACCGATTCGGAATCAAATCCTTTCTTCCTGATAATATAAAATTGATTTCCGGTCCCGGATGTCCTGTTTGCGTCACAGGAAAGGAATTTATTGATAAAGCAGTTGCCTGTTCCCGTTTAAAGAATGTGATTATAACTACTTTCGGCGACCTGATAAGAGTACCGGGAACTGTATCTTCGCTCGAAAAAGAGAGAGCAAAGGGAGCTGATATCAGGATAGTCTTTTCAGGGCTGGAAGCTCTCGATATAGCCATAGCAAATCCCGGCAGCAGAGTCATCTTTCTGGGGATCGGTTTTGAGACAACTGCGCCGGGGACAGCCGTAACAATAAAGGAGGCATTGAAAAAGAGAGTAGAAAATTTCTGCCTTTTAAGTGCTCATAAAATCATGCCTCCTGCAATGGAAGCGATTATAAAAGAGGGTGTTAATATTGACGGATTTATCTGCCCCGGTCATGTAGCCGCAATTACAGGATCCGGAATCTTTGATTTCATTCCTGAAAAGTATAAATTAGGCTGTGTAATTACAGGTTTTGAACCTGTCGATATTACCCAGGCTATCCTGATGCTTGTAAACCAGGTTAACAGCAACGACCCGAAAACTGAGATTCAGTACAGAAGGGCTGTGACAAAAGATGGCAATTCAATGGCAAAAAAGCAGATGGAAGATGTTTTTGAGACCTGTGACGCGTTCTGGCGGGGTTTTGGAATTATTCCGGGCAGCGGACTGAAACTGAGAAAAGAATTTACAAAATTTGATGCCGGGGAATTTTACCAATTTGATCCTGAATCTCCGGAAAACGACGGATCCTGTATATGCGGAGAAATCCTGAGAGGAAAAAAAACACCTCCGGATTGTCCTCTTTTTGGAAATGAATGTTTGCCGGATAATCCGATCGGAGCCTGTATGGTATCAAATGAAGGAGCATGCAATACGTGGTTTAAATACAGCAATAATGAGTGTAACAATTACACTTAATCAGGGAAGCGGAGGTAAGCAGACTCACAGGCTTATCGAAGAAGTCTTTGTAAAAAGATTTGGTCTTACTGTACCTTTGACAGATTCAGCGCTGGTCAGGAATGCAGGGACCGACATTGCATTTACGACTGATTCGTTTGTTGTGGATCCTCTCTTTTTCCCAGGTGGCAATATTGGAAAGCTTGCGGTTTGCGGCACGGTCAACGACCTTGCAGTTTCAGGAGCAGTTCCTGTCTGCCTCTCAGCTGCATTTATCATTGAGGAGGGTCTTCCAGTGAACGACCTGGTTGAGATAGTTCAGTCAATGGCTGACGAGGCTGTAAAAGCCGACGTAAAGATTGTAACAGGCGATACAAAAGTAGTGGAGAAAGGTAAATGCGACAGGCTCTTTATCACTACATCCGGAACTGGCACAATAAACCCTGACCAGTGGCATATTTCAACGGGAGAACGAATTAAGCCAGGCGATAAGCTTATTGTCAATGGCC